>CAZNDQ010000025.1:0-17979 GCA_964571825.1 uncultured Planctomycetales bacterium
CGACCTGGCGGCGCAGCACGGCGAGGTCGTCGGCCGGCGGATGCGACCCCGGCGACGTGGCGCCGGGCTCGGACGGGGACGGTTCGACGGGTGCGGCGGCGTCGCGGGAGGAGGGCTCGCCGCGTGGGCGCTCGAAGCCGCGCATGAAGGACTGCGCCCATTCGAAGGGCGAGGCGGCGCGGAAGGTGCCCATCCCCGTACGGCGGAGCCACTCTTCGAATTGCTCGCGTGAGGCCACGAAAGCCTCGAGAGCGCGAGAGAAGTAGTCGTCGATGAAGCGGCGGAACATCGTCTCGTTGGCCTGAATCGCCTGGTGGAAGAGGCTCGTCGGGAACAGGCCGAGCTTGGGCGGGTCGTGCTCAAGGATGATCTGGGCCAGTACGAGGTTGGTGATATCCCTGCCGTCGGCGTCGGTGACGACGATTTCGCGGCCGGCGCGCACGTCGTGGTAAAGGTCGTCGAGAGTGACGTGGCGGCTGCGGGTCTGATCGTAGAATCGGCGATTGGGGTACTTCCTGATCCGCAGCACGCCGTCGGGTTCCTGGGGTTTCATGGTGCATCTCCTCGGAGGTGGGAGGCATCCGCGATCGCACAAAATCCTGCCGTCACCGCATTATATTCGAGATGTGACTCATGTAAAGCCTTGTTCTTGCTTGGCTTGCGGCGCGGCAGATTTTTTGTGCGTTTGCACAAAATCTGCTTGCATCCCGCCGATAATGGGTTATAGTAGTGTCCAACGGACAGTTGAGAAACCTTGGGGATTTACTGTAGAGGATCGAGCCATGACCCAGACATGTGAGACGTTCAACCCGTTCAAGGCGGCCAACGAGGCCTTCCAGACACTGTTTGACGCAGGCGTCAAGTTCCAGCAGAGCGCCCTGAATATGATCGCCGAGACCGGCACAAAGGGCGAGGGCACCGACGCGATGCGCCGCCGTTTCGAGACGATGACGACTGAGGCGATCTCCCTGACGCAGAAGAACGCCGAGGAAGGACAGAAGCTGTTCGATCGCGCCTGCCGCACGGGCGTCGATTTCTTCAAGAAAAACTTCGAGCGGATGGGCAAGATCGACGGCGGCGCCGAAGAGTTCATTCAGCGCGGCCAGGTCGCGTTACGGGACTCGATCGACATGGTGCGGACGAACACCGAGGCCCTTGCCGACACGAACACGCGGATGATCGAGAACTGGTCGAACTTCGCCAACCGGACGATGGCGGAGCCGGCCGAGTTTGCAGCGAAGAAGAGCACCGCGACGAAGTAAGCTCGCACCGGCAGCTTCCGCCGACGAGCCCCACGCGGCACCGGTATAGCTGGGAGGTCCTGGGCACAGGACGCACACCGAGCTCGACAACCGCCCAGCCTCTCCAGCGATACCGGACACGACATTCAGACACGGCCCGCGACTCCGCGGGTGAAGGCCGGGGCGTTGTATTCCCGCACGCCCGGCCTTTGCCCATGTCCGGACCGAATGGACGGCAAGGAGTGCCCATGGCCCCGGACAACTCCGCAAACGCGGCAGATCCGTTTACCCGCTACTGGCAGAACGTCATGGCGCAGATGGGCGCGTCGGGCCTGAGTGCGCCGCCGGGAATCGACTCCTCCGCGGCCGGCAAGCAGATGCAGCGCATCTTCCTCGACGCCCTCGCCAAGTACTGCGACGACTTCATGCGTTCGCCGCAGTTCCTCGAGGCGATGAAGCGGAACATGGACAACGCGCTCATGTTCCGCGGCCAGATGGACCAATTCCTGGCGCAGGCGCAGAGCAACCTTCAAACGCCGATGCACGACAACCTCGACAACGTAGTGATGATGCTGCGCGGACTGGAGGAGCGGATGTCGGCGCGGCTGGACGCGTTGGAGGCGCGTGGCGACACGGAGCGCCGCAAGAGCACGCCGGATGCGAAATCGAAGAGCCGCGGGACCGGGGGCGCCAGGCCGGCGCGCAAGACCGGCGCGAATCGGACGAAAAAGAAATCAAAGCGACGCTAACCGCCGCATCTCGCGGCGAGGACGAAACTGATGAGCACGGCGACGAGCGCGATGCCGACCGGCTGGTGGATGCCGAACCTGATGCCTCCCGACGCGCAGGGCCTGGCTGAGCGGCTGGCGGCGATGCCGCGCGTGCTGGAAATCGCGCGCAATGTCCGCGTCGGCGCGACGCCGAACATCGTGACCTACCGCGAGGACTGCCTGCAGGTCCGCCACTACCAGTCGGACGTAGAAAAGCGTTACCGCACGCCGCTGCTGATGGTCTTCGCGCTGGTCAATCGCCCGTACATCCTCGACCTGCTGCCGCACAAGAGCGTCGTGCGGCAGTTCCTTAACCACGGCTTCGACGTGTACATGGTCGACTGGGGCAGCCCGACGATGGCTGACCGCCACCTGTCGCTGGAGGACTACATCGAGCGCTACCTGCACAACGTCGTGCGTCACGTCTGCGAGCACAGCGGGCAGGAGCAGGTTTCGCTGCTCGGCTACTGCATGGGCGGGACGATGAGCGCGATGTACACCTCGCGACATCAGGAGCTGATCCGCAACTTCATTCTCATGGCGGCGCCGATCGAGTTCTCGCAGCGCGAGAGCCTGCTCTCGGTCTGGTGCGACGAGAAATACTTCGACGTCGACCGCGTTGTCGAGGCCTTCGGCAACATGCCGCCGGCGTGGCTGCAGGGCTCGTTCGCCATGCTCAAGCCGGTGGCGAATCTGATCGAGAAATACCTGACGTTTTACGAGAAGATGACGGACGAGAAATTCGTCGAAGAGTTTGTGGCGATGGAGACGTGGTCGAACGACAACATTCCCGTCGCCGGCGAGACATTCCGCCAGTTCGTCAAGTACTGCTTCCAGCAAAACCTGCTGGTCAAGGGCGAGTTCCCGCTGGGCGGGCGCAAGGTCAATCTGGGCGATATTACCTGCCCGGTTCTGAACCTGACGGCGACGAACGATCATCTCGTGCCGTGCGGGCAGAGTCTGGGCTTCAACGATCTGGTCGGCTCGCGCGATCGCACGTCGATCAACTTCCCGGCCGGGCACATCGGCCTGGCCGTGGGCAGCAAGGCGCAGCGCGAACTCTGGCCCAAGGCGTGCCAGTGGCTGGCGTTGCGATCGGACGCGGTGTAGGCGCGGCCGGCGAAAACGAGCGGGGGGTCCGGCATGAAGTTTCGAGACAAGATCGCGGTTATTACGGGTGCAGCGGGTGGAATCGGCAGCGCCACGTGCCGGCAATTGATCGCCGAAGGGATCGGCGCGATCGGCGCGGTGGACCGGGACGAGCGCTTCACGCTTGAGGTCTGCCGCCAGTTCAACAGCGAGGCGGGGCGCGAGGTGATGCAGCCCTTCGTCGGCTCGGTGACGGATGCGGACTTTCGCCGCAGCGTCTACGCCGACCTGAAGAAGCGGTTCGGGGTGGTGCACATCTGCGTCCCGGCCGCGGGCATTACGCGCGACGCGCTGGCGGTCAAGGTCAACAAGGCAACCGGTCAGTCGGAGATGTATCCGATCACCGATTTTCAAGCGGTGATGGACATCAACCTGACGGCCCCCATCTATTGGGCGCTGGAGACGATCGCGGCCGTGGCGGAGTACCGGTTTCGGCAGGGGCTGGGGCGCTGGGAGCCAACCGAAGAGACCCAGGGGAGCATCGTCCTCATCGGATCGGTGTCATCGACCGGGAACAAGGGGCAGATTTCCTACGCCACGGCCAAGGCCGGCCTGGAAGGGGCACAATCGACCCTGGCCAAGGAGGCGATCTATTACGGGGTACGGTGCAACATCATTCACCCCGGCTTCACCGACACGCCGATGGTGCGGGCGCTGGGCGAGGAACTGATCCAGACGCAGATCCTGCCCAACACACAGCTCCGGCGGCTGCTGCGGCCGGACGAGGTCGCCGACGCCATCTGCTTCATGCTGCGCAGCTCGGCCGTCAGCGGCTCGCTCTGGGTCGACGCCGGCTGGGCGCCGGTCAACTGAGCGGGCACGCGCCGCGATTTTGTGCGTTCACACTAATTCCTGCTGCGGTCGCACTACGTTTTTTTGCGTTTGAGCGGCGGCGCTTCGGGTTTACACTGATTACCGGAACAAGCGGTGTTTCGTCAGGGGGTCCGTACCGCCCGGATTCCGGCACCTCGCACTGACGGCTACCACATCCTGCGAATCGACAACGGGCAGTTGCGTCTTCGGCGGGCGAAAGGGAGGTTCATCATGGGCGTACTCGACGGCAAAGTGAGCCTGGTGACCGGCGCCGGGCGCGGCATCGGCCGGGCAATCGCTATCGCGCTGGCCGAGGCCGGTTCGGACGTGGCGATCAACTATTTCACCTCGGAGGCCCCTGCGGCCGAGGCGGCCGAGCGCGTGAAAAAAATGGGCCGGCGGGCGAGCATCTACAAGGCCAACGTCTCGCGGCCCGACGAGAACGACACCATGTTCGAGGAGGTGATCCGCGACTTCGGGCCGGTGCACGTCGTCGTGAACAACGCCGGCATCACGCGCGACCGGTCGTTTCTGAAGATGGACCGGCCGATGTGGCAGGAGGTGATGGACGTCGACCTGACGGGGCCCGCGATGGTGGTGCATCGCTTCGCGCGGCCGATGCTCGAGGTCGGCTGGGGGCGGATCATCAACATCACGAGCATTGTCGGGCAGATGGGGAACTTCGGACAGGCGAACTATGCCGCAGCCAAGGGCGGGCTGATTGCGTTGACCAAGACGCTGGCGCGGGAGTTCGCGCGGAAGAACATCACGGTCAACGCGGTTGCGCCCGGGTTCATCGAGACGGACATGACGGCGGAGGTTCCCGCGGCCGCGCTGGAAAAAGTGAAGGAGGCAACGCCGATGGGACGGCTCGGCACGGCCGAAGAGGTCGCCGCGGCCGTGGTCTTCCTCGCCTCGCCCCAGGCGTCGTTCATTACCGGCGCCATCCTCGACGTCAACGGCGGCATGTACATGTGAGACGCAGTGATCGGCGCGGCCGGAATGGGTCTCGGAGCCCGGCCGGGTCGCATCGGGCGCCGAGGGAATGAGGGTGGTGGGACTCGAACCCACGACCCACGGCTTAAAAGGCCGATGCTCTACCGACTGAGCTACACCCTCGCCGTCATGCTAGGAAATTCCGCGAACAATGTCCATATGAGGGGCGGGTTGCGGCGCGCACGCGAGGCGTGCCGCTGCGCGCGGACCGCAGGGCGGCGAGTGGCGAGGCGACGCTTGTCGGTGCCGCGCAAGCGTCCTACAGTGCGCGCATGAGCAAGCCGCCGTGGCGCGTGTTCGTCTGCCGCCGGTTGCCGCAGGCCGGGCTCGATTTGCTGGCGCGGCCGGAAATCCAACTCGACGTCTTCGAGCCGGACCGCGCGCCGACGCGTGAAGAACTGCACGCGGCCGCGCGCGGGCGGCACGCGCTGCTGGCGCTGGCCGTGGATCGTGTCGATGCGGCGCTGCTCGACGCGGCCGGTCCGCAACTCCGCATCGTCGCCAACTACGCCGTCGGATTCGACAACGTTGACGTGACCGAAGCGACGCGGCGCGGGGTGTTCGTCACGAACACGCCGGACGTGCTGACGGATGCGACGGCCGACTTGACGTTCGCGCTGCTGCTGGCGGCGGCGCGGCGCATCGGCGAAGGCGAGCGGATGGTGCGGCGCGGAGATTGGGCGGGCTGGAGGCCGCTGGAGTTGCTGGGTGCCGACGTGTTCGGTGCGACGCTGGGGATCGTCGGCGCGGGGCGGATCGGCACAGCCGTGGCGCGGCGCGCGGCCGGGTTCAATATGCGCATCCTCTATACGAAGCGCTCGCCGAACGCCGAACTCGACGCGGCCGGTGCGCAGCGCGTCGAGTTGCCCGAACTGTTGCGCGAAAGCGACTTCGTCTCGCTGCACTGCAATCTGAACGAGAGCACACAGCACCTGGTCGGCGCGGCCGAGCTGGCGGCGATGAAGCCGACCGCATACCTGATCAACACGACGCGCGGGGCGGTCGTCGACGAAGCGGCGCTGGTCGAAGCGCTGCGCACGCGGCGCATTGCCGGCGCAGGGCTCGACGTGTACGAGCGAGAGCCGCGGATTTCGTCCGGACTGCTCGGGCTGGAGAACGTCGTGCTGCTGCCGCACCTCGGCTCAGCGACGCAGCGGACGCGGGAGAAGATGGCGATCGTGGCGGCGAAGAACATCCTGGCGGCGTTGCGCGGCGAGCGCCCGCCGAACCTGGTTAATCCCGAGGTGCGCTGAGCCGGCCGCGCGCCGACACCGCCCAGGCGAACGTCCACACCGTGCCGATGACGATGTACCACGGCCAGGCGACGTAGACGTGGTCGAGAATGTACTTCTGCGCCACGTGCAGTGCCGTCAGCGCCGCGAGCGAGGTTGTGATCGCGGCGAGATTGGGGCCGTCGCGCCCGCGCTGCGTCAACGTGCCCGCGAGAAAGATGCCCAGCAGCGGTCCGAAGACGAGCGAGCCGAGCTGAAAGGCCAGCCGCAGCATGTCGGTTTCGCCGGCTAGCATGAGCGCCAGGGCAATCTTGATCGCGGCAAAGAGGACGACAAAGACGCGCGAGGCGGCCAGCCCGCGCGGATCGGCGGCGTCGCGCCGCAGCAGCGGGCGATAAACGTCGACGACGGCAGACGTGGCCAGCGCGCCGAGCGCCGAGGCCAGGCTGGACATCGCCGCGGCGAAGATCCCCGCGACGAGCAGTCCGCGCAGCCCCGGCGGGATGATGTTGACGATGAAGAAGGGGAACGCGCGGTCGCCGCTGCCGGACAGGTCGAGCCCGTGATGCTGCGCGTAGACGAACATGCCCGTACCAATGGAAAGGAAGAGGGCGACGATGGGGAAGCCGATGACGGCCGTGACGAGGATCGAGCGCTGCGACTCGCGCAGGGTGCGGCAGGTCAGCATGCGCTGCGTGAAGTCCTGATCGGTGCCGAGCGAGGCGAAGGTCATGAAGAAGCCGTTGAGCAGGCCGAGGCCGAAGTTGGTGTCGGTGTTGAGGTGCCAATCGAGGTGGAAGACGCGCCACTTGCCGGCGGCGGCGGACGATTCGAGGAATCCCGACAGCCCGTAGGGCTCCGCGAGCGCGAGATAAAGGGCGGCGCCGATCGCTGCCGAAAGGAACACTCCCGCCTGAAAGGCCTCCGTCCAGACAATGGCCTTGATGCCGCCGAAGAAGACGTAGCCGACGGCGATGACCGACTGAATGAGGATGACCGCGAGCAGCGACCAGCCGGTGATCTCGCTGAGAGCGATCGAGGCGGCGAGCAGCCGCACCCCCGAGCCGAGCGTGCGGGAGAGGAAGAACACGGCCGTACCCGCCCCGCGCGTCAGCCGCCCGAAGCGGCGGCCAAGATACTCGTAGACCGTCGTGATCGGGTTTCCGTAGAACGCCGGCAGCAGGACGAAGGCGATGGCGACGCGGGCCAGGGCCGAGCCAAAGAAGTACTGCAGGTACCAGAAATCGTCGGTGAAGCTCTTGGCCGGAACGCTGATGACGGTCAGGGCGCTGATCTCTGTGGCAAAGAGGGAGGCGGCGACGACGGGCCAGGGGATGCGGCGTCCGCCGAGGAAGAACTCGTCGGTGCTCTGTCGGCCGCGGCTGAAGACCGCCCCGATCGCCGCCACCGCTGCGAAATATCCGAGCAGAATGACGATATCGAGAAGTGGAAGATTCATCGCGCCCGCCGGGGAGTCGCCGCGGACCGGTCCGTCGGTCCCGCGTGACCGCGGGCGGCGCGCCGCGGCTTGCCGCTCCCGGTCGGCCGCAGTATCGTCGCGCTCGACATGGAGGTCCACCCGCCCAGGATGAGGAAGATCCAATGAGCCCGTCTCGAATACACCTGTTTTTTCGCCGCGCCGGATGGAGCCTGCTTGGTACTGTGCTCCTGCTGTTGCCGTCCAGTTGCGCCGGCCTGCAGAAGGGCCAAACCGGCCCGCGCCGGCCGGAGCTGATCCGCGCCCTGTGGGTCACGCGCTGGGACTACCGCACGCCGGAGGACATCGCGGCGATCTGCCGCAATGCGCGGAGCGTCGGCGTGAACACGCTGTTGTTCCAGGTCCGCGGGCAGGGGACGGTGTGCTACCGCAGCCGCATCGAGCCGTGGGCGGACGAGTTCGGCGGGCGCGACCCCGGCTTCGACCCGCTGGCCGTGGCCGTGCGCGAGGCCCACAGCAACGGGCTGGCCCTGCACGCCTGGATCAACACCATGCCCGCGTGGAAGGGCAAGGTGCCGCCGGCCAACCCGCTGCAACTCTACAACGCGCACCCGGAGGGGCTGCTGTACGACGCGCGAGGACACCGCCAGCCGCTGTCCGATTATTACGTCATGCTCAACCCGGCCTACCCGGAGGTGCGGCAGTACCTCGTCGGTGTCTGCCACGAGATCATCACGCGCTACGACGTCGACGGGCTGCACCTCGACTACATCCGCTTCGTGCTCGACGAGTCGGGTGCCGGGATCGATTACCCGCACGACCGGCGGACGCTGGCGCTCTATCGCCAAGCGACGGGGCTGACGCCCGAGGCGGACCCGATCCGCTGGGACCGCTGGCGGGCGGACCAGGTCTCGCTCGTCGTCGACGAGATCGGGCGAATGAAGCGCAACGCCAGGCCGCACATCCTGCTGACGGCGGCCGTGTTCGGAGACCGGCGACGGGCCTACGACGAGCACCTGCAGGACCCGGTCGCGTGGGTCCGCAGCGGCGCAGTCGATGCGATCTTCCCGATGGCATACCGGCAGTCGACGGGCGATTTCGCGCGGCTGATCGGCGACTGGCGCGCGGCCGCCGGAAGGGACAAGGTCATCCCCGGGATCGGCATCTACATGATCGAGTCGGACCAGGCGGCGGCGGAGCAGCTCAGCCTGGCGCAGCGCGGCGGTAACGGCTTTGCACTCTATGCATATTCGTCGCTGTTCCCGTCGGCCGCGGCGGCAGGCGGCAACGAAGCACGACGACGCACGGAGCGGCTGCGGAGCCTGCTGCCGCTGCTCAAGCGTTCGGCGACAGGGTGAGTGGGTCGCCAATGCGGCCCGGTCGGGGCCGGTCCAACGCTTACCATCTGCGCTTCCTGATAAGGCCCATAAGGAAAAGCAGCACGAGCGCGCCGACAAAGGCGAGTAGAATCTCGCCGACGGCGCCGTAGGCTGTGACGCCGATGAGGCGGAAGAGGAATCCGCCGAGCAGTGCGCCGATCGCGCCGACGACGAGGTTGCCCGCCAGCCCAAAGCCGCGCCCCTGCACCACCTTGCCCGCCAGCCAGCCGGCGACCAGCCCGATCAGTAGGAAATAGATGATGTTCATCGCGTGGTTCCCGTCGCGCGGCGGCATGCCGCGCAGAAATGCGCTTCGCCGTTCACGCGGGCGCTGGCGCAAAGGCGTCCGGCGCTGCGTCCTGCAATCGCTGGGCGAGGCGGCGTCGCACGGCCCAGCGCGCCGCGAGGTGCAGGACGACACACAGCACCGTCTGCACCGCGAGGCCCGGCGCCAGCGGTCCCATTGTGCCGATCCAGGTGAAAACGATGGACGCGGCGGGCGAAATCGCCGTCACCCAGCCCGGCGAGACGTCGACGCTGCTCATCGAGGCGGCGTAGGAGAGGTACGCGCCCTCGACAAGCGGCGGGCCGCCCCAGAGCAGAATCAGGAGTAGAATGACCGGAGGGTCGAGGTTTTTCCAGCGGCGGGCGGCGCCCAGACGGTACACAGCCGCGAACGTCAATGACGAGACGAGGAACACGGCCAGCGTCCAACCGAGACGGAAGTACAACTCGTCCGCGACGATCTTCGGCAGAAAGCGCAGGAGGCCGTCGGCGTCGCGCTGGGCGAGCACGACGGCGAGGGCGCCCACTGCCCCGAAGGCGACGATGGCCGCGACCAGCGCCGGCGGCAGCGGCCTGCGCCCGGCCATGTGTCGGTGCTGCATCAGCCAGCGTAGCGACGTGCTTGCGGCCGAGCGGATCGGCAGCGCGGCGAGGAGCATGCTCACGAGCAGCGTAGACATGAGCTGCAGGTCGAATCCGACCTCCCAGTCGAGGAATGGAAGCTGCAGTCGTGAGGAGACGTAAAGCCCCGTCGCCGCAGAGCACAACCACAGGGCGTAGAAGAGGAGCGCCCAAGCGGTGGAAAACGCCGGCAGGTCCGGCCGTTCGAACTTCCGCGCGGCCGCCCGCGCGCAGACGAGCATGGCCAGGAGCTGCATCAGCGGCGAGAGCGCGGCAGAGGTATCCAGGCTCCCGGCGGTGCCGGTGGCGACCATTTCGGCGACATAGGCGATCATCTGCGCGCCGACGAGCAGACCAAGCCCGGGGATGATTGTCAGCAGGCGCCAGCCGCCGAACCAGGTGCCGAGCATGATCATGGTGACAAGGTTGGCGCCGCGCCCGACGCACATGCCGGCGAGCACCGAGGCGGTCCAGATAAAGGAACAGAGGAATGCGAGGTACAGGTGGCCGGCGATCCAGGCGACGGGCAGCGAGCGGAGCACCCCGCCGGGCAGGCCAGCCTGCGCGATGGAGGCGAGGATCAGCCCGGCGATGAAGTTCACCAGCATGAAGGCGTGGACCTGCAGGTTCGGCCCGACGGCGTAGCCGAGCACGGCGCCGAACCCGGACATCGGGCTGAGGCGGTGCGACTCGACCATATTGTTCGTCTCGTCGGCCTTGATCGCCTTGGCGATGCGTGTCGAGCAGATGAGCAGGGAGAGCAGCAACTGCGCGGCGCCGACGACGGCCAGCGCGATGCGCGCGAAGCTGGACAGCGGGGCATCAAGATTGAGGCGGCGGTTGATGAGCAGCACGCCGGTTCCGATGACGGCGTAGACGAGTGCGCGCAGCGGCACCTTGCGCCATCCGCCGAGCAGATAGAAGTGGCTCCACCACAGCGCGTTGGGCAGGACGTTGGCCATTCACTCCACCTGTTTCATGCCGACGCGGAGGTAGGCATCCTCGAGGTCGGGGGCGACCGGGCTGAACGAACAGACGCGCAGCCCGCGCTCGATCAGTGCGCGCAGCAGATCGCACGCCTGCGCCGGGTCGCTGTCGAACTCGAACTCCAGTTTGTGGTCGGCGACGCGCAACTCGCTCAGGCCGGGCACGTCGGCAAGGATGCGCTCCGTCTCCGCCGGCGCGTCGGCGAGCAGGACGACGTAGCGGCAGCGCGCCGCGTCGTGCTCAGCGATCTCGCGCACCGGCCCGTAGCGCAGGATGCGCCCGTGGCCCATGATCGCCAGGTGCGTGCAGTAGTCCTCCATGTCCGAGAGGATGTGCGAACTGACGATGATCGCCTTCTGCTGGCGGGCGAGGCTGACGAGCAGCTCGCGGAAGTGCACGCGCCCGGCCGGGTCGAGGCCGGCGGCCGGTTCGTCGAGGAAAATCACGTACGGATTCGGCAGGAACGCCCGCGCGATCGTCACGCGCTGCCGCATGCCGCGCGAAAGCGTCTTGATTTTCTGTTTGCGCTTCTCGGTCAGCCAGAGCCGTTCGATCCAGTACTCGATGCGCTCGTCGCGCACCTCGGCGTCGATGTCATACTGTCGCGCAATGAAACCGAGGAACTCGCTGACGGTCAATTCGTCGTAAACCGGCGGCGTGTCCGGCGCAAAGCCGACGCTGGGGTTGGTGAGCTTGCCGCGCCCGTCGAGGCGCGTGCCCATGACGTCGATCTGCCCGGCCGTGATCGGCTGCAGGCCGGCTAGCGCCCGCAGGAGCGTCGTCTTGCCCGCGCCATTGGGCCCGACGAGCCCGACGAGCTGTCCGCCCTGAAGCGACAGGTCCACGTCGCGCACCGCGACCATGCGGTCAAACTCGACTCGAACACCCTCGGCCCGCAGAAGTTCCGACATTTAAGGGCTCGCCTGTTGGGGTTGTCGCGCGGTGCGACAGTTGCCGCAGAGAGGATTCTAGCAACACGGGACGATATTCCTGAAATGAGAACATTGGCCGGGCAGCCGTTCTTGCTCCGATTGTATTTCCTGTGTGTGGATAAGCTGGGGAGACGTCAAGCCCGGCGTTGGCATTGCCGGCAACAAAATTCGCTCAAATCTGGGTTTGCGGCGGGTGGACGGTCGGGTAGACTTATCCACACGGGCGGGATGTGGCGCCGGCGGGCGAATTCTGCGCGGTCTTGATTTCGCTTGGCCGGGCATGCTGATTGTGGTAAATTTTTGCTGCACCGCTGGATACGATCGGGTGCGTATCCTGCGGGCGAGCATCATCGCGGCGGGAGCAGCCGCACAAACGGTGCATGGAGGCGCCGCCTTTCCATGTTTCTAAAACGACTCACACTCAGCGGATTCAAGAGCTTTGCCGACACGACCCACTTCGACTTCGGGTCGGGCGTGACGGCCGTCGTCGGTCCCAACGGCTGTGGCAAGAGCAACATCGTCGACGCCATCAAATGGGTGCTGGGAGAGCAATCGGCCAAGAGTCTGCGCGGGCGGCAGATGCTCGACGTGCTCTTCAACGGCTCGGGCACACGCAAGAGCAGCGGCCTGTGCCAGGTCGAGTTGGCCCTGGACAACACCAGCCGCGTCCTAGCCACCGACCTGACCGACGTGGCCGTCAGCCGGCGGCTCTACCGCTCCGGCGAAAGCGAATATCTGATCAACGGGGAGCCTGTTCGCCTTAAGGACGTGCGCGAGCTGTTCATGGACACAGGCATCGGCGGGGCCGGGTACAGCATGATCGAGCAGGGGCGCGTCGACGTACTGCTGCAGGCGAACCCCATCGAGCGGCGGACGATCTTCGAGGACGCGGCCGGCATCAGCCGCTTCAAGGCGCGCAAGAAGGAAGCCCAGCGCAAGCTCGAACGCGCGACACAGAATCTGCTGCGCGTCGAGGACATCATCGAGGAGGTCGAACGTCGCCTGCGCAGCACGCGGCAGCAGGCGGGCAAGGCGCGCAATTACCAGGCGTACGTCGCGCGCCTGCGCGAGCTGCGTGCGAGCTATTCGCTCGCCGAGTTCCACCGGCTGACGCAACTGCTCGAATCGCTGCGACAGAACGAGCGCGAGACTTCCGACCGCGCCATCGGGCTGCGGACGGGCATTGAGACGGCAGAAGCCCGTGCCGGGCAGCTTGACGCGGACATCGCATTTGCCGACGAGAAAATCGCCGCGGCCGAGCACCGCCTCAACGGCGTCCGCGCTGAAATCAGCGGCAACGAGGAGCGGCTCGACCAGACGCAGCGGCGCTGCGTGGAGCAGGAGGAGGTGCTGGCCCGCGCGGAGCATCGCGCCGCATCGCGCGTAGCCCAGGCGCGCGAGCTGGCGCAGCGCGCCGCGGAGGAAGAGCGTCGCCTGGACGAGATCGCCGCTGAGCAGGATACGCGGCGCGCGGGCCTCGATGAACTCGTCCGCGATGACCAGCAGAAGATCCAGCAGATCACCGCGGCCGACCGTGACGCGGAGGAAGTGCAGGCGCAGGTCATCGAGCTGGTGCGCGCCGCGGCGCACGTCAACAACGAACGGGCGACGATCGAACAACATCGGCACGATCTGCTGGAGCGGGCCGACGGCGTGGCCGCGCGGCGCGCCGCGATCGCCGAGCAGATCGCGCTGCTCATGGCGCAGGCGGACGAGCGTGCCCTGCGCATCGCGGAGCTGGACGGGCGGATCGCCGCCACCGGCGCCGACCTCGACGAAGTGCGCCGGTGCAGCGACCGACTCGACGCCGACCGCTCGGCGCTGGCGACGAGGATCGCCGACGCGCGGCAGGAACGCAGCGGCATGATCTCGCGGCGCGACACGCTGCTCGACATCGACCGCAAGATGGAGGGCGTCGGCGCGGGCGTGCGCGAAATCCTCTCGCGGCGCAACGTCGACGATCCGGCCGCGCCGTTCGGCTACGTGCGCGGACTCGTCGGCGAGTTGTTTGAAGCGGACCTCGAACACGCGCCGCTCGTCGAGGCGGCGTTGGGCGAACTGGACCAGTCACTCGTCGTCGAGAGCGCGGCCGCGCTGCTCGCCGACGCCGACCGCATCGCCGCGCTCGAGGGCCGCGTCAGCGCCGTCTGTCTCGACGCGCTGCCGCCGCACTTCAGCCGGCCGGACCTTTCGGGGCAGGACGGCTTCGTCGCGCGGCTGGCGGACCAGGTGCGGCACGCGCCGGGCCTTGAGCGATTGGCTCGTTACCTCTTCGGCGACACGCTCGTCGTCGAGTCGCTCGCCGCAGCGCAGGCGTTGCGGCGGCTCTCGCCGGGCGGCTATCGCTTCGTCACGCGGCGCGGCGAGGTGCTTGAGCCCGACGGTCGCGTGGCGCTGGGCCCGGCGCACTCGCGCGCCGGCCTGGTCTCGCGCAAGTCCGAACTACGGCAGCTTGCTGAGCAGATCGCGGAACTGGACGTACGCATCGCCGCGCTCGACGAACAGCTCAGCCTCGCATCGACCGAGTTCGCGTCGCTGGCCGCGCGACAGCAGGCGCTGCGCGACGCGCTGGCCCAGGTGCAGCACCGCCGCATTCAGGCGGACGCGGAGCGTACCAACCTGCACGAGTCGGTGCGGCGCCTCGAGCAGGAGGAGGCGCTGCTGGCCGGCGAGGCAGAATCGATCCGGGCGCTGCTCGACGATCTGGCGCGGCGCGAGCAGGTGTGCGACGAAAAATCCGCCGACCTGGATCGGCGCACCGTCGAGGCCAACCGAGTACTCGAGGAGCGGCAGCGCGACGGCGGCCGCCTGCGCGAGGAGCGCGAAGCGATCGCGGTAAAGCTGACCGAGCTGCGCGTCCTCGTCGGGCAGCTCGGCGAACAACGGCGTTCGATCGCCGACGGCCTGAACGGGCTGCGTGAAGCGCTAGCGCGGGCCGAAGCGGAATCACGCGACACGCAGAACGAGGTCGAGGCGTGCCGGCGGCGCATCGCCGACGGACGCGAGGCGATCGCGGCGACGCAGGCGCGGCTGGCAGAACTGGCCGCGGCCGAGGAGCAACTCGGCAGCGAAGCGTTGGCGCTACGCCGCGGGCGGCAGGAGATGCACCTCGAGCGCGAGGAGATTTCGGGGCGCGTCAAGCAGCTGCGGCACGACCTCGAAGGCGCCGAAAGCGAGCTGCACGGCGTGCAGATGCGGGCGCAGGAGTCGAACGTCCGACGCGAAGAGCTTGTGGCGCGCGTGCACGAGGAACTGGACTCGGACCTGGCCGCGCTATACGAGAGCTATGAACACGCCGAGCGGGACTGGTCGGCGGTCGAGGAGGAGATCCGCGAACTCAAGCAGAAGATCGACAGACTGGGCAACGTCAACCTCGACGCGATCACGGAGCTGGAGGAGCTGGAAAAGCGGCACGAGTTTCTCGCCTCGCAGCGGACGGACCTGCTCGACGCGCAGAAACAGCTTTCCGGGTTGATCGAGCGGCTCGACGCCGAGTCGCGCGATCGCTTCATCGAGACCTTCGAGGCGACGCGCGAACATTTCGGGCAGATGTTCCGCAAGCTCTTCGGCGGCGGCAAGGCGAACATCGTGCTGGAAAATCCGGAGGACGTGCTTGAGAGCGGCATCGAGATCGTCGCACAGCCGCCGGGCAAGGAATTGCTGCGCATTTCGCTGATGTCGGGCGGCGAAAAGACCATGACCGCCATCTCGCTGCTGTTGGCATTGTTCAAGAGCAAGCCGTCGCCGTTTGCGATCATGGACGAAGTTGACGCGGCGCTGGACGAGGCGAACAACGAACGCTTCAACCGCATCATCACGGAGTTCCTCGACGACTCGCAGTTCATCATCATCACCCACTCGAAGCGGACAATGACGATCGCCGACCGGATGTACGGCATCACGATGCAGGAGGCTGGCGTCTCGAAGCGCGTGGCGGTGAAGTTTGAGGACGACTCGGGCGAGGGGCACACCGCCGTGGCCTGACGCGGCGCCGCGAAGGGGGCCGGGCGCCGGTTGACAAGGGGGCCGGCCGACTGTAGCCTTGGCTAAGTTTTGCCGTAGCGGCGGATTGCGGGCCGCTTGAAGAGGCCGGCCACGGCCACTAGGATACGGCCCACGCGCCGCAGCCGGCAAAGGACCACTACAGGATCAGCAAACATGCCAGCGGCCCAGGCCCCGACGATCGAAGCCCCCCCGACGCAACGTCCGCGGCGCGAGGTCGAGCCTATCGCCGACCGCGTCCTTGTCATCGGGCTCGACGGCGCGACGTTCGATATTCTCAACCCGATGATGGGCGCCGGCATGATGCCGCGGTTGCGCGAGATCATCGCTACTGGAGCATCTGGCATTCTCGATTCGACGAAGCCGCCGATCACCCCGGCCGCCTGGACGACCTTTATGACCGGCAAGGGGCCCGGACGGCACGGGATCGTCGACTTCGAGAAATACGACGTCTTCAACAACAGCCTCAGCTTCAACTCGACGTTCGAAATCCGCGTCAAGACGATCTGGGAAATCCTCAGCGACAAGGGCTTCCGCGTCGGCTCGATCAACCTGCCGATGACTTATCCGCCGAAAAAGGTCAACGGCTTTCTCATCTCCGGCTTTGAGACGCCCAGCACCGATGTCGAGTTCACTTATCCGTACGAGCTGAAGCAGGAGATCCTGCGGCGCTGGCCGCAGTATTCGGTCGGCACACGCTGGAAGCGCAAGGCCGTTGGTGGCAACGATATCTTTGCCGAGAACGTCGACTACATCGCGCGCAGCTTCGACCAGGGATGCGAGATTGCGCAGTACTGCGGTACGCGCTACGGCTGGGACGTAATGATGGTGCTGTTCAAGCTCGTCGACAACCTGCAGCACAAGGCCTGGCGCTATCTCGACCCGCGCACGGCCGGCGAGCACCCGAATCGCTCCCGCCTCGCGGCGAACTGCTTCGCCGAACTCGACTGCGTCATCGGAAAGCTGGTCGGGTACGCGCAGGAGCACAACGCGACCGTGATCATGATGTCCGATCACGGACATGGCTCGCTCGACGGCAAGGCACAGGCAAACCACCTGCTACACAAGTGGGGCTATTTGAGCCTGCAGAGCCCGCTGACGCGCGCCGCGATGCGCGGGCGGCGCATACTCGACCGGCTGACGCGCAAGCAGGCCGGACGCTTCCACGTGCACAACGGCTGGGAGCGCGATCTGGTCATCGACTGGCCGCGGACGCGCGCGTGCGTCGTGCATGCGGGCATTTACGGCTTTATGTACCTCAACCTGCGCGGGCGCCAGCCGCAGGGCATCGTTGAGCCGGTCGAATACGAGCGGCTGCGCGACGAAATCCGCGAGAAGTTCCTCGCCGCAGAGACGCGCAACCCTGCCGGTGAGCGAATCCGAATTTTTCCCGAGGTGCACAAGCCGGAGGAGCTGTACCGTTGTGATCGCGCCGGTAACGAGTGGATGCCCGACCTGCTGCTCGTGCCGCAGCCCGGCCTGGCGGTCGTGCGGAAGATCCGCGGCGCCGCGCCGGTGAAGTGGGCCTCGCCGCGCCGGCTCGAGGGCACACACCGCGTCGAAGGGATCATCATTGCGCACGGGCCGCACGTCCGCCGCGGCGCACGCATTCACGGCAACATCGTCGATATCGCACCCACGCTGCTCTCGATGGTCGGGCTGCGCGTGCCGATCGACATGGAGGGGCGCGTGCTGGCCGAATTGTTTGATCGCCCGCCGGTCGTCGAGCATGAGCCACCGCAGGTCAAGGACCATCAGGCGCCGCAGGCCGAGGTCTACACCGAAGAGGAAAAGGAACGGCTCAACCGCCGCCTGTCCGACCTGGGCTACCTCGAATAGGCTGTGGCGGAGGCGTCGATCATGCCGGGCAGCGCCGCCGCTCTTGTCACCGACCTCATCTTCGCCACGAAAATCACGTCCGCCGCGCAGTCGGTCGGCGTCCGTGTTTGCGTTGTGCGCACGCTTGACGCCCTGCGCGGGCGGCTCGCCGCGCCCGAAGATGCGCTGGTGCTGATCGACCTGAACGCAGACGGTGTGGATGTGCTTGAGGCGGTCCGTGCGGCGCGGGCGGCGGGACATCGCCCCCGCGTGCTGGCGTATCTTTCGCATGTGCAGACAGAGCTGGCCGCCGCGG
>CAZNDQ010000026.1:0-17709 GCA_964571825.1 uncultured Planctomycetales bacterium
GACGAATCGTTCTGGTGCCGATTTGAAGAACCTGTACTGCCGCTTGCCCGCGTCGAACATCTCGCTCGTCGCCGGGTCCAGCGCCACCATGATCTGCTCGCCCAGCCGATACCCCGCGCGCTCCACCGCCAGCGAGATCACCTCCAGCGCCTCTTCGTTGCTCTTGAGGTCCGGGGCAAAGCCGCCCTCGTCCCCGACGTTCGTGTTATACCGCCGCTCGTGCAGCACGTCGCGCAGCGCGTGGAAACACTCGATCCCCCAGCGCAGTCCCTCGCCGAAAGACTCCGCCCCCCACGGCTGGATCATGAATTCCTGAAAATCGACGTTGTTCGCCGCGTGTTTTCCGCCGTTGAGGATGTTCATCATCGGCACCGGCAGCACGTTGGCGCCGGCCCCGCCAAGATAGCGGTAGAGCGGCAGCCCGCACGCCTGCGCGGCCGCCTTCGCCGTCGCCAGCGAAATCGCCAGCACCGCGTTCGCGCCGAAGTTCCCCTTGTTCTCGCTCCCGTCCGCCTCCATCACCGGCGCGTCCACCTGCGCTCGGCCGCACGCGTCCAGCCCCAGCAGCGCCTCGTCCAGCGGGAGCGGGACGGCGTCCACCGCCTTGAGCACACCCTTGCCCTGGTACCGCCCCGGCTCCCCGTCGCGCAGCTCCACTGCCTCGTGCTCGCCCGTCGACGCCCCCGACGGCACGATCGCCTGACCGTGGCTGCCGTCCTCCAGCACCACCAGCGCCTCCACCGTCGGGCTTCCGCGCGAATCCAGCACCTCGCGCCCCCAGACGTGCATGATCGACGTTGAGATCATCCCCATCGCGGCAACTCCCGTTGGCGCCGACCCCCCCGGGCCGCGCTGCCGGACTCTTCTTCATCGTCCGAATGCGCTGCGCGACAACACTTCCGCCCCCCCGCGCCGCCGCATCATAGCCCCCGCCCACGAACGGTCAAAACAATCGCCGGTTCCGTTGCCAAAAAAAAGCGCGATTCACAAGCCGGGTGCAGGGCTGCACAGCGCCACCGCCTCTCCCACCACCCGGTCACGAAAATACGGACTCAGCATTGCCTCCGTGACCGCGTCCACTTTGCAGTTCAGCAGGTCTTCCAGGTCGTGCCAGAAATCAATCAGGTCGAACAGACTCCGGTCGTCGTCGAGCCGAATGAGCAAATCCATGTCGCTGTCCTGACCGGCTTCGCCGCGCAGCATCGATCCAAAAACCCTGACGTTCAGCGTGCCGCGCCGCCATCTCGAGGATCATCGATCGCCTCGCTCGAAGCCCTTCCAACGTCACGATTGCACTCCCGGCAGATCAACGTGCCTCCGCGGATCAGTCCGCGTGCGGCCCCATCGCCGTATTGGGCAGCAACTTTGTGCTGCATTCTGCCGCCCGACTTACTATACTACCCCATCGAGGGTGGCTACGGGGCCGGTCCGCGGTGGCCGGCGAACCTCGATCCCGGGGGCCGGGGACGAATTCAGATTCGACCGATTCCGCGTCGCGCCCGACGAGCGATCCCGACCGTCTCCGCGCACACGGCGATTCCGGCGAGGCGTTCTGTGAAAGCTTCCGACCTGCTCACACGACGACCCATCACCGTCCAGCCCGACGCCACCATCTGCGACGCCTATCGCCGTATGGACGACGCCCACGTCCGCCACCTCCCCGTTCTCGATGGCGACGAGATCGTCGGCATGCTCAGCGACCGCGACGTGCTCGCCTCCATTGGCCGCGCGCGACGCTCCCCCGAGGATATCTGCCGCGAAATGCTCCGTCGCCTCCCCTCCCGCGTCGACCAGATCATGTCCACCCCCGTCCGCAGCATCCATCCCGACACGCCGCTCCGTGACATCGCCGCGCTGCTGCTCAACCATTGTGTCACCGCCCTGCCCGTCCTCGACGACGACGGCCTCGCCGGCATCATCACCCGCTCCGATCTGCTTCGCTGGTACCGCGATCTCCGTCGAAGCGGCGACGGCTTTTCGCCCACCGCCGAGCCCGTGGCCGATCACATGACCCCCGATCCCGTCACCGTCGCCGAAGACGACGGCGCACGCGACGTCGTCCGACGCATGATCGACGCCCGCGTCAAACACCTCCCCGTTGTGCGAGATCGGCGCCTCGTCGGCATCATCTCCGACCGCGACGTTCGCCTCGCGCTCGGCATCCCTCTCTGCGAGTGCCGCGACGTCCTCGACCGCGAAGAGTGCTTTAACGGCCGCTCCGCCGCTACCATGATGACCCGCGATCCCGTCACGCTTGCCCCGGCCGACCCGCTCGCCCGCGCCGCAGACGCCATGCTCGCCGGCAGATTCAGCTCCGTCCCCATCCTTGACGAAGCGCAACTCCTCGGCATCGTCACCGATTCCGACGTCGTCCGCCGCGTCCTCACTCTCGAATCCGCCTAGGCCTGAACAACCCCTTCGCACAACTCTGATGTGCACGCGATGTAGGGTGGGTGGAGCGCAGCGTATCCCGCCTATCCGTCCATTGCGCAAGCAGCGCGCGAGCGACGCATCTGGTTACATGTCGTAGCTCATGGATTCGCGCCGCCGGATTCGCGGCGCAGGCAGGTATTGCCCGGTGCAAACCCATGCTACGACATCGGCTGGCAGATTTGTACGGTGGGTGGAGCGCAGCGCCACCCACCTTTTCTCCCGACACCGCAGGACGAATAAAGTGATCAATCCTTGCGCGGGGAATTCAGCTCTTTCCTTTGTGGCTTCGTCTCACCGTGGCCGCTTGGCTTTGTCGTGGCTGGGATTCCGTCGCGGTACTCCGCGACACCACAACTGGTCACTGGCCACTGGTCACTGGTCACTGGTCACTGAATTGCCCTACGCCTCGACCTTCAATGCGTTACGCACCTCGGTCAGAAGCTGATCGATCTTGAACGGCTTGAACAGTACCGCGCTCAGCCCCTCCTGCCGCGCGCGGATGATCGAATGGTGCGGATCGTAGCCGAACCCCGTCATCAGGATTACCGCGCAGTCGGAGTTCGCGTCCTTGGCCTGCGCAAACACCTCGTAACCGTTCTTGTGCGGCATGCGGATGTCGCTGAGCACCAGATCGTACGGGCGATTCTCCAGCATCGCCACCGCCTCCGCCCCATCCCGCGCCGTGTCCACCGCGCAACCCAGCTTGCCCAATACGTCCGCGATCGTCTCGCGGATCGTCTGCTCATCGTCCGCCACGAGAATTCGCTTGCCCGCCAGCAGCGGATCGGCCGTCGTCTCCGCCTGTCGCACCCCCAGCAGCCCCTGCGACGGCCGGCCCACGTGCTGGATCGCCGTGCGGATACCCGAGACGTTGTCGATGATGCTCTGCAGGCGATGCCGCAGGTCGTCGTGACCGATGTAGTCCTCCTTCAGCGTCGTCGCGTCCGACAGGATATCGTTCAGCGGCCCCGAGATCTCCGAGGCCACGTTGTCCGCCAGCCGCCCCGTCGTCTCCGATCGCTCCACCACCATCAGGTCCAGGATGTTCAGCGCCACCGCCAGGTACCGACCGAAAATCTCCGCGAACTGCCGGTCATCCTCCGTGAACGCGCCAATTTTCTCCGACTCGACGTTGAACACGCCGATCACCTTGTCATGCAGCCGCAGCGGCACCGTCAGCGTCGATCCCGGGTTTTCGATCCCGAACACGTACCGCGCGTCCTGACTGCAATCGGGGCACATGTAGCTTCGCCCCGTCGCCGCCACGTATCCGCTGATGCCGTTGCCCTCCGGCAGCGCGTACAGGTCGAGCTGCTGTGCCTCCGCCGGCAGCCCCGACGCGAAGATCAACTCCAGCTTGTTCGTCCGCCGGTCCAGCAGCCGCACCGCAAAGTTGTCGTAGTGCAGCAGGTCCTTCACGTAACGCATCACCTTGTCGCGCAGCAGGTCGATCCGCTGCCCGAAGTCCAGCTTGCCGAACTGCTCCGCGTCCAACCGAACCAGTTCCCGGCCCGCCTGGTCGATCGCGTCGATCTTCTTCAGCAGCCGCCGCGCGTGCGTCACGTCGTTGATGATCGCCGCCACCTGGCGCAGACCGCCGCCCGATTCGCAGATCGGTGTCGCGGTGACTTCGAAGTATTGTTCCTGTGATGTGCTGATGCTCAGGCGGCGGGGTCGGACGTGCGGCGGGTCAGCCAGGTGTTTGAATGTCTGTTGACATGTGCTACAGACTCGCTGCCGCACCTCCTCGGGCAGCTCACGGAACTTGTTGTTCGCCCAGAGCACCGAGCCGTCCGGCGCCAGCAGACAAGCGCCGTGGTCGATGACCTCGAGAATTCGAAGCGCCTGCACCCGCTGCACCGGCGTACTGTTGCCGAACGTCGCAGCCGGCAGGATCACCCACTCGACCGAGTCGCCGCCGAGCTGGTCCGCCGCGTCCTCGTACGTGTCGGCGCGGATGACCCGCCCCAGACCGCACAGTGCCTGTTCCAGATCCCCGGGCACGTCGCGCTCATCGCCCACGATGAGAATCGCCTTGCCCGGTGCCACCACTCGTGTCATACGCACCGATACCTGTTCGCCCATCGCTCAACGCGCTCGTACCGCACTGCGGCGCCGGCCCATTCGACCCGCGTTGCGGCATGCCTCCCCCGACCTGCCGCGGCTGCCTCCCGGCCGCAAACCCCTAATTGTCAGTCGCGGCTTGCAGTGCGGCAACCCCCTGTGACCTATTATTTCAACTTCGCGGCGCCGCTTCAATCCCGATTTCGCGCTGCCCCCGACCATTCACCCAATTCACCCAGGGCCTGCGCAACGTCTTTCGCATTCAACCGGTAAATCAGCATGCTGCCGCCCACCACTTCGTCCGGCTCGCGCCCCCGCAGCCCGTCCAGCAGTTTTGCGTAGTACAGCAGATACAGGCGTTCGCGGCGGAACTCGACCTCCGACCCGGCTGCGCCGCGCTGCTCCTCCGCGCGCAACGCTTCGCGCAACCCCGCGGCCCGCCTCGCCACGCCCTCGTTCCAACTCAGAAACTCCATCGGCACATTCCAGCCGTTCATCGCCGTCGCGCTGAACACGTAGGTGCCCGGCTCAAACCGCGCCGTCGGCCCCGCCGCTGGAACGTCCGAAAAGAACAACTCGAACGGATGGGGGAAGTACGACGCGCGGATGCCGTAGTACTCCGGCCGGCCCGTGCCAAAATACGCCAGCTTGATTTCCCCCTCACCCTGCTTTCGCAGATGATCGGCCAGCCGCGTCAGATCCTGACCCCAGTCCACGTTGCTGTCCGCCAGCAGCCGCCACGCGCGCTGCGGCCCCCCACCCAGCGCGTTGAAGTACGAAATGTAGTTCGGCCAGGCCAGCGCCGTCGTCGCCGCCAGCAGTGCCATCAGCACCGGCACACCCGCGCGCCCTGCCCGCGTCCGCGCACGTTCCATCCACGCCCCGGCCGCCCCACACAGCACGTACATCGCCATCAGCGCCGGAATCAGGTGCCGCAGCCCGATGTTCAGGTTGCCCGTGATTGACGTAAACCAGTACAGCCCGACGAACAACAGTAACGCCCAGAGTGACAGCAACGCGAACAGGTCGCGCGGATCGCGCCACTGCGCGATCAGCGCCGCCGCCCCCGCGCCGAGCAGCACCAGCGTCGCCAGCGGCGTCTTGAGCGCCAGCGTCAGCGGAAAATACCACCACCAACCATGCTGGCTCGCCCGCCCCAGTGCGTACGCGTTTCGCCCTTCCGTCGATTTCACCGTGAATGCCAGCCCGTACAGGTATGCCTCCGGCAGTAGCCGCTGCGCCCGTGCCCAGAGGATAATCCGCCCGACGCCCGGCGCGCGGTGCACCATCTGCTCCCACACGCCGACGTCCTCGCGCCCGTACTGCTCGCGCAGCTCGCGCCGCTCCTCTTCCGTCGTTCCTTCGCTGACATCGATGACGTTCGCGGGTTTGATCAGGTGCTGCGTCGCGCCCGCCGGCACCCCTGGCGAGGCCGCATAACGAAACCCGTATGCCGCCCAGATCGATGTGTATCCGACCAGTGCGATCGCCGCTGCAATCCCGGCCAGACACGACGCACGCGCCCCGCGCGCTTCGACCTCGCGCCGGCCGAACAACTCCACCGCCAGCGCCGGACCGCGCAATACACGAAGGGTCGCCAGCACAACCAGCACCGGCAGGATCAACGGAGCGGAAAACTTGGTGAGGAACAGCGCAGAGAGCGACAGCGCCGCCCCCGCCAGCCGCGACCACGTCACACGCTCCAGCAGCCGTACGGCCGCGTACAGACCCGTCAGGAACAGCACGCCCGCCGCGACGTCCGTCGTCACCACCCGTGAATGCGCGATAAGGTTTGGACACAGGTAGTACAGCGCCGCCGTCGTTGCCCCGCCCCACACACCGAACAGACGCCGCGCCCAGCGCCACGCCACGACGCCGCCCATCGCCCACAACAGCACGATCGGGACGCGGGCGTGGTAGAGGATCGCATCCACGTCGTTGGGACGGTTGAGCCACTTGCGGCCAAAGGTCCAGACGAATCCACGTTGCCAGTCGGGCGTATCGAGGCCGGGCATGTGCAGATGCAGGGGGAGCAGCGGCAGCGCCGCCAGCAACTCCGCCAGCGGCGGATGATCCGGCGTCATCCGGAAATCGCCCGTCTTCCAGTACGTGTACCCGGCCGTCAGATGCGATGTCTCATCATACGTCACCGCCATCCGCCGCATGCTGCTCAGCGCCAGCGCGATCCCCAGCAGCGCCACCGCTGCCACGCACGCATCGGGTCGCCTGCTCCGGCTGGTTGGCATGCCTGAGTCTCGCTTCGCCAAACTGGTTGGCATGCCTGTTTCCTGTTTCGCCTTGGGCGAAACAGGCGCAGGCATGTCATCGCGCCGCCCATTTCGCCAATTCCCTCCGACCCGCTATCATCGCCCCGCCGATTCCGCATCATCGGCATCGGTAATCGAATCACAGCAGAGCCCGATGGACCCCGACTCGCCCGCCACCGCTTCCGCCCCGCTCCGCCACGCGGCCAACCCACGCCACTACCGCTATTACGACCTCGTCATGGCCCTCTTCGTCACCGTTCTGCTCTGCTCCAACCTCATCGGCCCCGGCAAGGTCTGTATCCTCTTCGGCTTTTCCTTCGGCGCCGGCAACCTCTTCTTCCCCATCAGCTACATCTTCGGCGACGTGCTCACCGAGGTCTACGGCTACGCCCGCGCGCGCAAGGTGATCTGGGCCGGCTTCGCCGCCCTCGTCTTCGCCGCGATCATGAGCTTTGTCGTTGTGCGCCTGCCGGCCGATCCGGCTGAGCCGTTCAACAACACCATCCAGCCCGCCCTCAACGTCGTTTTCGGCGCCACCTGGCGCATCGTCCTCGGCTCCATCCTCGGCTATTGGGCCGGTGACTTCGCCAACTCCTACGTCATGGCGAAGATGAAGCTCCTCACCCGCGGCCGCTTCCTCTGGACTCGCACCATCGGCTCGACCCTCGTCGGCCAGGCCGTCGACAGCCTCATCTTCTATCCCATCGCCTTCTTCGGCACCTGGACCCCCGGCACCATGCTCAAGGTCATCGCCTTCAACTGTGCCTTCAAGGTCGCCGTCGAGGTCATTTTCACGCCACTGACGTATCTTGTTGTCGGCTTCCTCAAACGCGCCGAGAACGAGGACTACTACGACCGCCGCACCCGTTTCACGCCATTTTCGCTGTCGGACTGACTGGCGGCCGCCGGAACCCGCTCACCAACCGGCCAATCGCGGCCGCCTATTGCCGCTGGAACACGACCAGCCGAACCGCCTCGAGCCCTCGGTACTGCGGAGAGTCGCGATCAGCGTCCTCGTACACCGCCGCGAACTCCGGCACGTAGCGGTAGGCGGCGTCGAAGTGCCGGGCGAGGCGCGCGTACACGTCTCTGTAGTCGATGTTCCCAAACTTGCCCGCGTAGGCCGGTTGATAGATGAACCACAACCGCCCGCCGGGGGCGAGCCGCTGGTGTACGGCGTCCACGGCCGCGTCGAACGAATCGGGGTCCTCGACGCGCTCCGCAAACGTGTGCCAGTCGACGCTCTCGACGCGCCCCAGTGCGGGATAGCAGATCTGCGGCAGGTCGCCGCGGTAGTACCAGTTGAACGTCGAGGCGTAAAACTCGGGATAGATGAAAATGACGTCGCCGGCGCGGGCCTCCCGCGCCACGCGCTCGGCCAGCATCGGCACGGCGCTGCGGCGATAGCGGGCATGCCGCACGCCGTCGAAATCGCGGTCCAGCGGAACGAGCGGCCAGACGGCGATGAACATCGCCAGCGCGACCGCGAGCGCGCGCGGGCGCATGACGCTGAGCGCGCCTGCGACCAGCACGATGAAGAACGGGATGCACTCGATCGTGTACCGCTGCACGTAATGGCTTTTCCAGTAGCTCACCTGGAAGCAGAGCCACTGTGGGCCGAAGGCGACGAAGAGGGCAATCAACAACCCCGTGCGAAAGCGAGTGGAGTCGGCCGGGCGCTTGTACGCATGCGTCAGCAGCAGCGGCAGAAACACCGCCAGCATCCCGACGACGAAAATCACCTGCCGCGAGTTGAACCACCAGTCGAATGACGCTGTGAGCATGCCGAAAAAGCCGGGTGTGGTGACGAGGTGGTCCATCGAGCGCGACCCGGCCTGGCGAAACGACTGAATCAGCCACGGCACGGTGAGCACGACGGCGAGGGCGTTGGTGAAGACGTACGGCCGCAGCCAGCCCGGTGCGCGCCGCTCGCGCCGAACATGCGCGACCAACAGCCACGCCGCGACTGCCCCCAGGCACGCCCAGACGTAATAGCCCCACATGTGGGTGTAGGCCATGCCGACCAGGCACAGGCCGTGCAGGGCCCAAACCGCGTGTCGACCGGACGCCAGCGCGCGATCGAAGGTCGCGGCTGCGCCCAGCGCCAACAGCGTCAACAGCGAATAGACCATGATGTCGGTGGCGGCGTAAAGCTGTCCGGGATTGACGGCCAGCAGCAGCGCCGCGACCGCGGCCCAGACGGCGCCGAGCGCCGGCCGCGCAAGCACGTAAAGCGCCGGAATGCAGAGCAGGCTCAGCGCAGCGCCGAGCGAGCGCAGCGCATACTCGGATTGTCCGAAGAGTGCCGACCACCCGCGCAGCAGCAGAAAGTACAGCGGGGCGTGCACGTCGCGGCGGAGGACGTCGAGGAACTCACCGAACGGCTTGACCGCCATGAAGGCGAAACTGGCCTCGTCGCGCCAGAACGGCGAGTTGCCGAGATGGGCGAACCGCAGCCACGCGCCGGCGGCGATCGCCAGCGCGAGCAGCACCGCGGCGACGACGCGCTCGCGTCCGGCGGCGGCAGTGGAATCCCGCGGGGCAGGTTTGGACACGCGATGAGAATAGTGGGGCGGCTGGCGCGCGACAATGCAGGCCGGGTTTGGCAACGGCTCGTCTACGGCTGCCCAAAGACGACGTACACGGCGCCGGGACGGATATTGGGGTCGGTCTCCGCCGAGCCCGCCCCGATCAGCAGGTCGTCGCGCCCGTCGCCGTTCCAGTCGCCGATGTTGGCCAGCGACGTCGCCGACTCGTCAAATGAGCTCACGCCGTGCGCCTGATATCCGTTCGGGCCGACGATGTCCGCCAGCTCGATCGTCTCAGGCGCGCCGAATCCCGGCCCGCCGTAGATGACGTAGGTGAACCCGACATTCTTGCTGAAAACGCTGCGGTCGGCGAGCACCGCCCCGACGGCGAAATCACGTTCCCCGTCGTCGTTGAGGTCGAAGCCGCCCGCCAGCGACCACCCGGCAAAGTCCTGCACGGCCGTGCCATTGAACACGACGCCCGTCGCCGCGTCGAGATCGTTCATCTCGAATCGACCGCCCACACCGTGCGTTGCCGCGCCATAGACCAGGTAGGCCCGGCCCGAGAAGTTGCCGTGGGGCCGCGCGTACGGAGCGCTGACGAGGAAGTCCGCCAGGCCGTCGCCGTTGAGATCGCCTGGCGCGCCGAGGCTGAGGCCAAAGAAGTCGCCTTCTTCGCGTCCGACAAACACCACGCCGTCGCTGCCGTCCAGCGCGCCGAGCATCACGTCGCCGCCCGCGCCCAGCCCCGGCCCGCCGTAAAGCAGATACAGCGCGCCGACGTTGACGATGTTCGTCGGGCCGTCCGGCGGGATGTCGCGCACCGTATCGTAGGCATACGCCCCGATCAGCAAATCGTCATACGTGTCGCCGTTGACGTCCCCGGCCGCGCGCAGGCTGTTGCCGGCGCGGTCTCCTTCGGCAACGCCCCACGCCGAGAAGCCGCGCGGCGGCGCCAGCGCGCCGAGTTGAACGGTCCCGACCGCCGTCAGATCGTCCGCGCCGAAGATGACGTGCGCTGCACCGGTGACGAAGCCGCCCGAGCGCGCGCGGGGCGAGCTGAGCACGATGTCCGGCCGCCCATCATGGTTCAGGTCGCCGCCCGCCGCCACGGAGCTTCCGGCGTTGTCGTTCTGTGCTGCGCCGTGAATCCTGAAGCCGTTCGGTGCCGCGAGCGCAGCCAGCGAAAGCGTGCCGCCGGCGCCGATGCCTGCGCGGCCGAAGACGACGTACACCGTGCCCGAGTCGGCGCTGTTCGGGTCAGCCGTCGGCGCCGACACGGCAAAGTCCGCGATATTGTCACCATTGACGTCACCCAGCCCGGCGACGTCCCAGCCCGCCTGATCGCCCGCCGCTGCACCGGGCATCATGAATCCGTTGCTGCCGTCCAGCGCCGTGACATTGAGCACGCCGGCGGCGGGGATGCTGCCGCCGAAAATGACGTACGCCGCGCCGCTGCGGTTGCCGTTGGGGTCGGCGCTCGGCGCGCCGACGATGATGTCCTCCAGTCCGTCGTCGTTCACGTCGCCGGCCAGCGCGACGCTCGCTCCGAAATCGTCACCGGCCGCCGCTCCGTAGATCGTCCATCCCCGCACGCCGCTGTTCATGTCCGCCAGTTCGATAATGCCGTCCACATAAACGCGTACGGTGTCCACGGCGACATGCGGTGGATCGGCCGAGTCGGTGACCGTCAGCGTGTAGTCGGTCGTCTGCGCGGGCGCGGCGTCCGTTTGCGGCTGGTCGGGATCGGCCAGTCCGGCCGTGGGGGCCCATTCGTACGTGTATGGTGCGATCCCGCCGAGAACGACCGCCGGCCCGAGCGTCGTCGATTCCCCGGAGTAGAGCGCCACGTCGTGACCCGCCAGCACCGTCATCGGGAGCACCCGCACAAGCACGGAGTCCTCGGCCGTCTGCCCCTGCGCGTCCATGACAGTGAGCGTATACCGCGTCGTCTCGAGCGGCGCCGCCACCGGCGCCGGATCGGCCGGGTCGTCGAGCCCCTTGGTCGGCTCCCACGAATACGAGTAGGGTGCCCGCCCGCCCGAAACGACCGGTGGCCCCAGCGCTACGGATTGGTTGATGTAGATCGTCTGCGCCGGCCCGGCGTCGACCAGCATCCACGTGCTGCTCGTGAACAGCACGGCGAACGTCGAGAAGTCGTCGAGGTTGATCGCTCCGTTCTCGTCGAAATCGAAGATCGTCAGGCACTGCTCGTCGCTGTCGCCGTAGCACGAGGCGAAAGCGTTGAAATCGGAAAGGTCCAGCGCGCCGTCGCCGTTCCAGTCGCCCGGCGCGAACCGCCCCTCAGTAAACGTGACGGACTCGTCGGCAGCGATGTTGCGATGCCGCTGCACCAGCCCCGACGGCCAGCGGATGATAATCTCGTCGGCCCGGTCGGCGGCGCCGAGTCCGAAATGCAGCGGCTGCGTCGCATTCTCGCCGAGCGTCACGTCGCGCAGCATGCTCTGCCCGCCGGCAACGACCGTGACGCGCGCGCCGAAGGCGTCCCGGTCGCTCTGCGTGCCGACGAGGTAGACCTTGAGCCAGTGATTGGGCTCCGGCAGCGACGTGGTGAAGTTCTTGAAGAAGCCGGCCGACCCGAAAATCGAATCCGACAGATGAATGTCGAGATCGCCGTCGTCGTCATAGTCCGCGTATGAAGCCGTGTAGCGCACACCGCTGGGGATCGTCAGCGACGCGGCCGTCACGTCGGCAAATGTGCCGTTGCCGTTATTGCGATACAGGCGGGCGTAAGGCGTCGTCACGTAGTCGCCGCACTGGACGAAGATGTCGAGCCAGCCGTCGTTGTCGTAGTCGAGCGCCGCCGATCCGCGGAACGCGCTCGGGCGGTTGTCGGGATTGATCTCGTACAGTGCACCCGAGTCCGCCGTCACGTCCGTGAACGTCGCGTCGCCGTTGTTGCGGAACAGGCGGTTCGCCGGACCCTCGCCGAAATAATCGGCCGTGAAGATGTCTACGTTTCCGTCATTGTCGAAGTCACCCACGACCAGGTCCTGAGTTTCGATGAACGGGATGCCCGCATACGGCGTGATGTCCTCAAATGTCCCGTCGCCGCGATTGCGATAGAGCTGAATGCCCGCGAGAACGCCGCCGCCCGTGGCGATGATGTCTGCGTGACCGTCGTTGTCCACGTCCGCCAGCGTCGCGTCAATCAGGCCCGCGTTGCCGAGGATCTTGTCCGGCAGCACGGCGTCCGAAACGTTCGTGAACGAGAAGCCGCCGTCGTTGCGCAGTACGGTCATCTGGTGATTGCCGACCATGATCAGGTCGACGAGGCGGTCGCCGTTGTAGTCCAGCGCGAGCACGGCGTTGGCCGGCGCGGCCTGAAGATCAGCGCCCTGCTGCGCCTCGGAGAAGGTGCCGTTGCCGTTGTTGCGGAAGATGAACTTCGACTCGCTGCGCCCGGCTGCGTTCCCCGGCGCAATCAGGTCGCGCAGCCCGTCATCGTCAAAGTCGACCAGATTCATCCCGAACGTCACGTGCACGCCGACCGGCAGCGGGATCGACGCGAACGTGCCGTCCCCTCGGTTGCGCATCAGCGACAGGTTGCCAAAGGCGTGCGTGTACATCACCTCGGGGTACCGGTCGGCGTCCAGTTCCTGCATCCGCAGCGTGATGGAGCTGGGGCCGGTGACCGGCAGCCGCGTCTCCGCAATGACGTCCTGGAAGAGCTGCGTCGGAATGTTGAACAGAAACGTCGCCGTGCCGTCGTCGTGCGCAGCCGTAAGTTCGAACGGCAGCAGTTCGCCGTATGCCAGCGACGGGTCGACGTAAACGCTGAACGGCTCCGCCGTGTTCGTCGCTGACTGCCCGCTGGGCAAATCGCCCAGTGCCGCCTCACCCGCCTCCACGAAAACGAGCGGCGCGGGACTGGTCAACGTGAGCTGTACGTTCGTCGCGTCACGCCAGTCGTTATGGATCGTCACGCGCAGGCTGAACACGCGGTCGGGCGCGACCAGCCCCTGCGGCGAAATCGCCGCCAGTTCCAGCAGCGGCTGCGGCGCCGCTGTCAACGAGTCGTACACGTTGACCCGCCCCGCCCCGATCAGACCGGCATGATCGGGATTCAACGCGTCGATCGGCTCGGCGCCGATCTTGAGCCGCGCCCGCGTGTCCTGCCACGTCTCGCCGGGATACGCGGCACGGAGCAGCGCGGCCGCTCCGGCGGCATGTGGCGCCGCCATGCTCGTCCCCGCCAGGCGCACGTAGCCCGGCGAGACGACAAACGCGCCGTTCTCCAGTCGCTCGATCGTCGAGCCCGCCGCCGCCAGCGAGAGGATGGAAAACTCAGGGCGCGGTAGCGCGGCCGGTTCCAGTTCCCCTCCGCCAGGGGCCGAAACGTCGATCAGCAGCCCGAAGTTGCTGAAGAACGCCCGACGGTCCTCGTGGTCCGCCGCGCCCACCACCAGGTTCCGCCCGAAGTTCGCCGGCATCACCAGCGCCACGTCGGAATTGGCGTTGCCCGCCGCGATGACGTTGAGCACGTCGAGGTCTGCCGCGTAGTCGAACGCCGCCTTGAGTTCGGGCACAACCACCTCGCTGCCGAAACCGCCCCAACTGCTGTTCGACACGCGCGCGCCGTTGTCCGCGAGATACACCAGCGCCTCCGCCGCCGCGATCGTGCTGACGCCCGCCGAATTGTCGGCGCTGATCTTGAGCGCCATCAGCCGGCACTGCGGCGCGACGCCGACAATACCGAGGCCGTTGTCGCCGACCGCCGCGATCGTCCCCCCGACGTGAGTGCCGTGCCCGAATCGGTCGAACGGGTCGCCGTCCGGCGTCTGCCCGTCCCCGGAAAAGTCGTAGCCGATCACGTCGTCGACGTACCCGTTCCCGTCGTTGTCGATCTCGTCGAGATCGCCGAATGCACCCTCGCGCTTCTCGTCCGCCGGCCAGTTGTCGTATCGCCCGTTCCCGTTGATGTCCTCCAGCGAGTTGATCCACAGATTCGCCGCGATGTCCGGATGCGCGTGGTCCAGCCCACTGTCCACCAGCGCCACCACGACGCCCTGCCCCTGCGTGACGTCCCACGCCGGCGGACAGTCCATCAGATGCGGGCCGTACAAATCGGCGTAGCCCTGCCCCCACGAGTCCGCCGAGCTGAAGAACGGATCGTTCGGCACGAACTGAAACGGCAGCAGGTAATCGGGATGCGCGTACTCCACCTCCGCCAGCGCGGCCAGCGCCTCGCACAACGCCCGCACGTCGGCCGTCAGGGGAACCGTAATCACGTCCACCCGGTCCAGCGCGTGCGCCTGTCGCGCCGCGGCGCGCCGCAGCGCACGCGAATCCCCGGCTGCACGCGGCGCCGCAATCTGCGGCAACAGCGGGCGATGAACGATCGGCGCACCGGGTGCCAGCCGCAGCAACAGCTCTTCCACGGCTGCCGGCATTTCGAGCGGCGCGAACGGGCCCACCCCAATTCCCGGCCGATAGCGGACCACGATCCGCCCGGGGTTCACCGTCGGCGCAGGGTCGGTGGTCAGTCGCGGGCGTGACGGCGGGCCGCCGGGCGCCTCCGGCAACACGGCCGCCGGTGCTACGGCGCAATACGCCGCCACCAGGCACGCCCCGATTACCACGGCCGGGATCGTCGGGGACGAAAAGCGGGTCGCGAGCATCGTCGGACTTCCTCGACTTACCTTCGGGTGCGTGTGCGGGAACCCCGCCTCAAGGGTATCCGCGGGGCCCTGTCCGAAGCAAGCCGATAATGCGGCAAATCCACGAGTTACGCCCCCAAATCGCCCGCGGCCGGGCTCCCAACACATCCCCACCTACCCGCTGCGAGACGGGCAAATCGAGCCCCTCGACAACGCCACCCATTCTGTAGGCGCTGCAATTGTTGCAGCCGCACACGCCGGACACCGCCACCCCAGTGCTTGGATTCCCAAAGAAAGTGAACAACCCAGTTGACACCCTCCTGCCGTTTTCCGGACAATAACCCTTTTTGTCGTTCGCACCCCACGGCCGAGATGCACGTCACGTCGCTGCCCCTCGCCGCGCTGCGGGCGAGCCACACGTACACTTGGGGAAACCGCACAGGAGTCTCGTAATGCGCACAGGTGAGGTTCGTGTTTCTCGGCCGGTTTGCATGTTGATCGCGCTGGTGTGTACGGCCAATTGGGCAGCCGCAGCCCCGCCCATCAGCGCGCCCGCCGAACCGGCCGAGGTGACCCCACCGGCACACGCCCACCGCGCCGGCCCCGTCCTCTTCGAACCCGGCCCGACGGTGCTCAGCACCCTCTATGCCGACGGCGCCGAGATCGAGGTTGAGACCGAGACCATCTGGCGCTACATGTGCGGCAGCGACACCACCGGCCTCACCGATGCCGACCTGACCCTGCTGCAGCAGCGCGCCGCCGTCGACTTCGCTCCCGACGCCGAAACCTGGCAGATCAGCGCTGAGGCGACTCGTGGCGGCGGGTTCAACATCGTCTTTAACGTCAGCGGTGGGCTCCCGGCCGGCGCGCAGGCCGCACTCGATGCCGCCGCCGCCTACCTCGAGACCCAGTTCGCCGATCCCATCACGGTGACGATCAACATGAGCATGGTCCCTTTTGGCGACACCAACGTCATTGGTGCGACATCAAGCACCTATGCATCCAACGTCACTTGGGACAACTCCCGCCTCGGCCTGATCAACGGCATGGATGCCGACGACGTCATCCAGGACTGGCTCCCGAATACCAGCACCATCCCCGTCCGCTACGTCGGCAGTTCGACCACCGTGACCAACGAGAACCGCGTCTTCTTTACCGTTGCCAACTACCGCGCGACGATCGGCACGATCAGCGGCACCGCGGCGTCGATGCAATTCAATACGCAGTTCGCCTTCGACTACGACCCGACCAACGGCGTCGGCGGCGGCTCGATCTGCTTCCAGTCGGTCGTTGTGCACGAGGTCGGCCACGCCCTCGGCTTCGTCTCCGGCGTTGACTTCCGCGCCAACGACATCGAGGCCCTCGACATCTACCGCTTTCAGGCGTTCGCCGACGGCACCGGCGACTGGAACCCCGATACCTACGAGGAGTTCCAGACCATGGCGCGAACAGTGGACAACAACGTGCCCAACGACAACGCAACGTCCGACATCATCAGCTCGTCGCACCGCATGTCCGACGGCAATCCCTACCAGGCGAGTCATTTCCGCGAGCAGGTGCCGAACATCGGCATCATGGACCCGGCCTTCGCCTTCGGACAGACGTTCTACCCGAACTTCCTCCGCACCTCCGACCTGAACATGTTCGACGCCATCGGCTGGGACTACCCGCCGGTCGCCCCCTGCGACGCGGCACAGATCGTCGATCAGCCCGCCCCGACCACATCCCGCTGCGCGGGTACGAACGTCACCCTGCGCGTCAGCACTACCGGCACGTCCCCCAGCTACCAGTGGCGCCGCGGCACAACCAACCTGACCAATGACGGCCACTACAGCGGCGTGACGACGCCGAACCTGACAATCTTCAACCTCACCCCGGCCGATACCGCCACCAATTACAACTGTGTCGTCACCAACGACTGCACCAACATCACCTCCAACAACGCCGAGCTGATCGTGCTCACCGCGGCGTCGATCGCCGCGGATCCGACCGGCGCTTCCGTCTGCGCGGGCGACGAAGTCGTGTTGACGGTGACCGGCGGAGGCAGCGCGCCCCTCAGCTATCAGTGGCGAAAGAACGCCGGCATTCTCGACGGCGAAACCGGCGCCACCCTGACACTGACCAGTGTCACCGGCGACGATGCAGGAACCTACGACGTCGTCGTCAGCAACGCCTGCGGCTCGCAGACCAGCGCCGCAGCCGTCGTCGAGGTCGCCGCGGAAACCGCGATCACGACACAGCCGCAAAGCAGCAGCGCCTGCACCGGCGGCAGCGTCACGCTCAGCGTCGAGGCGGGCGGCAGCGGCACGCTCGCCTATCAGTGGCGCCAGGACGGTGCCGAGATCGACGGCGCGACCAGCGCGTCCTACGAGATCAACCCGGTGACGCCCGCCGACTTCGGCGACTACGACGTGCTCGTCACCGGCGACTGCGGCACCGTGCCCAGCGAGATCGCCACGCTTTCCCCCGGTTCGTCCGGCAGCGGCGACCTCGACTGCGACGGCGACGTCGACCTCGCCGACTTCGCCACGCTGGCCGTCTGCTTCACCGGACCCGACGTGACGACCCCGCCGGCGGGCTGCTCGGCCGCCGAGTTCGCCGGTTCGGACATTGACGGCGATGGCGACGTCGATCTCGCAGATTTCTCCAGCTTCGCCGTGTTTTTCGGCGGCTGATCGCCGCCGACGAGGCGCAACGAATTCCCGGGGGCGCGCGGCCTGTCACCGCCGCCCCGTTTTCTCTGCCCATCGCTCGACATTCGGGAAACTGCGCTCGGCAGGACTCGAACCTGCAACC
>CAZNDQ010000027.1:0-17579 GCA_964571825.1 uncultured Planctomycetales bacterium
TGCCCAGCGCGTATCCGCAGCGGGCGAGCCACGGGTACGGGTCAGGCCGCTGCAATTCGCGTACGCTGAACAGCTCGCTCCGTCCGTCCTTGCGCTGGGCGAAGCCATTACGCCGGGGGGTCAATGGACCGTCGGGCTCGACCGCCGCACGAACAGCCTGCTGTTGACGGGGCCTGACGAGACGCAGAATCGGATTGAAGATGTTCTGAAGGAACTCGACCGGCCCGGGGAAGAAGAGGCGGCGGCGCCTGCGATCGGCCGTATGCCTCATTCGCGTTTGGCGCCGGGGAGCCGCACGAATGCGCAGGCCGCACCGGCAGCGGGCGAGATCAGAACCGCTCCTCGACCCACCGATCGCGACGGAGCGTCGGCGGAGCCGAAGAAGCCGACAGCAAGGGTCCGTCGCCCCGTGGGGAGCGGGGCGGCCGCGCTGGCGGATCCTCCGGCCGAGTTGAACGTCAGATCAGGAAAAGGACCCGCGGGACTGACCACGCCGAATGCGGGGTTCAAACAGGCGGGCTGATTCGCAGCGTGGATTTCCGCTAGCGCCGGCGGAGCCAGACGCGCGCCGGCTACCCGGAGACGAGATCGAGCATGCTTTCGGGCAGCGCTTCGCGCAGGCGTGCCAGTGCACGTTTTTCGATCTGGCGGACGCGCTCCTTGGTGACGCCCACCTGCGCGCCGATTTCTTCCAGCGTGTGCGTCGCGGCGGCGCCGCCCAGACCGAAGTGCCGGCAGACGACGACGCGCTCGCGGTCATTGAGGAATGAGAGCGCATCAGCAAGCCGTTCGCGCAGGCTGTCCTGTTCCCACTGTGATCCGTCACCGGCATTCGGATCGGCGACGGCTTCGAGCATTTCCTCGGCCGCACTCTGGTATTCGCGTCCCTTGCCGCGCGTCTCGTTCATCGTCCGCGCGTAGTTGCGGACGATGGCCCACGTGGCGTAGGTTGAGAACTTGTTGCCGCGCGTGTAATCGAATTTCTCGACCGCGCGCATGAGGGCGATGTTGCCGTCGCTGACGATTTCGAAAAGATTCTCGCCGCCGCGTACGTGGCGCTTGGCGATGCTCACGACGAGGCGCAGGTTGCACTGTATGATGGCTGCCTTGATCGCCTCAGCGCGGGCGACGAGCGCCTCGGCGCGCACGATCCGCTGCTCAGCCGCCGACACCGGGTCGAATCCCTCGAGCAGTTCCTTGGCGCGGAATTTGAGGTAGTTGTACTGCCGGAAGAGAGCGGCCTCCTGCTCGCGCGAGAGGACGGGCAGGCGGGACAGGTCGTTGAGATAGGGCTGGATGTCCGTCCGGCTGGCGGCGCGCGCCGGCTGGTAGCGGATGCCGCCGAGCAGGTCTTCACCGAGGATGCGCTGTTCGGCCGCCGGGTCGTCAAACTCCGGACTGTAGATGTACGCCAAGTCGAGCTGCAGCAGACGCCGGCAGCGCATCTCGCGGACGATCTCGCCTACCGCCTTTGCCGACTTGCGGAACTGGCGCGCCAGGTCGCGCGGTGAATCACCGCGCTGCCAGGCGGAGTAGATTGCCTGATATTCGGCCGGCACCTGCGGCGTCTCGTCGACGGCGAACAGCGCCTGCTCGGGGCAGTTGCGGTCGAACTGCCGCAGCGTGTATCGAATGGTCTCGACGGCGCGGCCGGTTTCAGCGGAAAGCTGCTGCGCCAGTTCGTGGAGACGAACGCGGCGCTGCGCCAACACCGTGCGCGCGCGCGCGACGATTTGTTTTCTCTCTTCGTCCGTCAGCTGCCGGAAAGCGCTCGCCCTCGAGACAAGTTCCTGATTTCGGTCGACGAACTGTTGTACTGTTTTTGACGCAAACCCGATGGCGACCTTGCCGTCGGCGAAACGGTATCGCCGGCCGAGGAGCCCCCGGGCGCGCCAGCGCGTGATGGTTTTTGTCGAGACGTTCAGCTTTTCGGCCAGCTCCGGTACGCCAACGACCTTGTCGTTTGCGGGCTCCGGCGACGTTTTGCTCAGGTCGTCGGCCAATTGCGAAAGGTCGTGGAGCAGGTCGGCACCGCGAAGCGCCGTGGACATCGCTGCGTTCGCTTTGCGATAGCCCGTAATCTGAAAGCAGACAAAGTCGTAGGGGTACGATTTGGCGGGCTCGATCAGCGCGACGAGACGCTCTGCCGCGGCCAACTGCTTCTCGCGCAGGCGCAGCGGTGACAGCGTCAACTGGTGGGCCAGTTGTCCGATCTCTTTTCTGACGTAGCGACTCATCAGTCAGGTTCTCCAGACAACACGCGCCGGAGACAAGCTGGGGGGAGATCGCTCGTTGGCCCCGTACCCTCTCTGTTGGGGCGCAGGCAGGCACGACCCGCCATTTCATTATCGACCCGCCGCTGGGAAAGGTCAAGTGGTCCGTTTGCGGGCGCACAGACCTTCCCGCACAGCTCATGCCGACTAATTCTAGTCGATCGAATACGCGGGTTCAGTCTCGGCGTGGCCACCCCGGCTTGATTTCGCTACTCTCTGCGTATGGCGGCGCTAAACGGGACTGATTTGCGCGGCATCCGGGCCGTCCTGTTCGACTGGGGGGGGACGCTGGTTACGGTCGCCGGGGAGGAGGCGATCTGGCGGCGCTGCGTCGAGGCCGCGTTGGATGCCGGCCGGGCGGGGGGCCTGCCCCTGAGCCGGGAGCACTTTTATTCATTCATCGACCGCTACATCCAAGTCCGCCGCCGGGCGGAGGACGATCCGGACCATCGGGAGATCGCGCTCGAACACGAACTCGGCCTGTGGATCGCCGAGTTGGGGATGCATGAACACGAACCTGCATTACTCGAACGGATGTTGGCCGCCTATTTCGACCAGTGGATAGGCTGCCTGCGCCTGTTTGACGGCGTGAGCGAATCCCTCGGCGCACTGCGGACGAATGGCTACCGCCTTGGGCTGGTCAGCAACGTCATTGTGCCGCCCGCCTGGTGTCGGCGAGAGCTTGACCGCCTCGGCATTGCCGAGTGCTTCGAGGCGCTGACGTTTTCGAGCGAAGTCGGGCGGCGCAAGCCGCACGCGGCGATGTTCCACGATGCGCTGCGCAAGCTGGGGTGTCATCTGGGCGACGGCGCGCCGACGGCGCAAACCACGGTCGGTGACGGACTCGCCGCGCGCGAGATCCTCTTCGTCGGCGACTCTCCGCAGGCCGACGTGCGCGGCGCGCAGGCCGTGGGCATGCGGGCGGCGCTCGTGCGCGACCGCGAAAACCGCTGGCCCGCGGCCGCTTTCAATGGTGTTCAGCCGGACCTGGTTGTCGAGCAAGCGTCCGACATCGTCAATCTGCTCCCGCCGCTGGCGAAGCGCTCCGCGGTGCGCAGCGTTCCGTAGGTGCGCCGCGTCGTTTTCGGCTCTGGGTCTTGCCGGCGTGCGCTGGCCGGTCAGCCCGCCGCCGTGAGGGGATGTTCAAACCAGAACTGACTTTCGGGGACAAGCATGTCGCAAGCCGTCGCCGCATTGCCTGACGCTCGGCCCGCAACCCCGGTCCGTGCACCCGAGCCGCCGCCGGCCGAGCCGCCGCGCGGCTTTGGCCATGCGTATTGGATGCTGAACACGATCGAGATGTTCGAGCGGCTGGCGTACTACGGCATTCGCACGGTCGTGCCAATCTACATCATGCAGGCAACCGAGCCGGGCGGCCTGCACCTCACCGCGGCGCACAAGGGCATCATCTACGCCTGGTGGGCGGTGATTCAGTCGTGGTTGCCGATCGTCACCGGCGGCTTCGCTGACCGCTACGGGTTCAAGCGCACCCTCGCCTTCGCGATCAGCCTGAACACGGTCGGCTACCTGATGATGGCCGCTTTCCACAACTACGTCGGATTCTTCGCCGGCATCCTCGTCCTTGCCTTCGGCACGGCGTTCTTCAAGCCCAGCCTGCAGGGGGCGCTGGCGCATCACGTTTCGGCGCGCAATTCGTCGGTGGGCTGGGGGATCTTCTACTGGGTGGTGAACATCGGCGCATTCATCGCGCCGATTCTCTCGACGGTCATTCTCGGCAAGCCACACAGCGCCGAAGGCTGGCGAAACCTCTTCCTCGCCTGCGCCGGTTACACCGCGTTCAATCTTCTGCTCCTGTTCACGTTCCGCGACCCACCCTCCGGTGCTTCCAAGACCGACAACCCGTTCGACGTGCTGATCAAGGCAATCGTGAACATTGCGAATGTCCGGTTGATTGTCTGGCTGCTGATCATGTCGTGTTTCTGGATGATGATGTACCAGCTCTGGGACCTGCATCCGAATTTCATCGAGGACTGGGTGGACAGCTCGATGATCGCGCCGCACATGCCGCTCGACGGATGGCGAGAGTACGGCGATCGCGGCCTGATCCGCGTGCCGCAGCAGATCCTGCTCAACCTCAATGCGGCGTTGATCATCCTGCTCATTCTGCCGGTGTCGTGGCTGGTGCGGCGCATGCGCACGCTCAGCGCGATGCTGATCGGCATGTTCGTCGCCACGACGGGCATTGTGGTGGCCGGGATGACCGGGAACGCGGTGTTTCTGCTGGTGGGGATCGTGTTCTTTTCGCTGGGCGAGATGCTGACCGGGCCAAAGAAGAACCAGTATCTCGGGCTCATCGCGCCGAAGGGCAAGAAGGGGCTCTACCTCGGGTACGTCAACATCCCGGTCGGGATCGGGGTCGGGATCGGCTCGTGGATCGCCGGGCACGTGTACGACAACTTCGGCGAAAAGGCAACGCTGGCGCTGAAAGAACTGAGCGCTCGGCCGCAACTCGTCGCCCATGCCGCGCGCAGCGCCGACTGGAGCGACGCGCTCGAAAAAATCCCGCCGCTGCTGGGCATCGAGCGCGGCGAGGCGTTCAGTTTCGCCACGGAGCACCTTGGCGGTGACCCCGCTGTCGCGGCCGAAGACCTGCGACGCCTTTACCGCCACGACGCCGGCCAGATCACCAATCTCGCGCTGCAGTATCTCGCGCAGCGGCCGGAGTTCGCCACCCAGATCGCATCGCTTCCGCCCGCCGAGGCGGCGCCCGACACGGCGGAGGCGAAAGACGCGCCGACCACGGCTGAAGCCGAGCGTGACCACTCGCGCTCCTACGCCGAGGTCGTCGACAAGCTGCCCGGCGCGCTCGGTGTCAAGCGCATCGAGGCCCTCGAACGCGTTCGCCACATCCTGAATACCGGCGCGGCGCCGGATCAGGCGAAAACGCTCTCGGCTGTCATCGACCTGCTCTGGGAGCGGTTCGGCGATGATCCGGCGACGCTCAACAACCTCGCGCTCGAATACCTCGCACAGGGGACCGATCGCGTCCAGACCGTCGTCGCCGCCGCCGAGTGGACGGGTGACATCAAACAGCTCGAGGAGCGGCTCGGGCTGGGCCGGACGAAGTCGTTCGCCGCGCTGAGCCAGGCGCTGGCGGCAGAGAACGCCGCCGATGCAGCGGTCCTCGCGCCCGCCGCGCCGGAGGATCAGGTGATTGTCGAGTTGATGGCCCGCCCGCACGTCCGGTTTCTGGCGGTGGCGCGGCGCGACTGGAAAGCCGACACCGACCTGTTGCGCGAGCTGGTCGAGCCGGACGACGCGGCGCGTGCGGCGGCAGCCGCGAAAGGCGGAGCGGCCCGCGGCGACGAGGCGCCCGCCGTCGATTTCGATCGTCTGGCCGAGAAGCAGGATCGCGTGCAGACGGTGCTCGCGGCGCGCGACTGGTCGCGATCGGCGGAGCTGGCGGCGCGCGTGCTCGGACTCAGCCCCTTCGAGGCCCGCGCAACAGCCGCGGTAGAGCGGACGAATTCAGCGCAAATCGCCACGCAACTGCTGTGGGAGAAATATAATCCCCAGTACTTTGTCTGGCTGCCGTTCGCGGGGATCGGCGTGGTGGCGACTATAGCGCTCTGGCTCTTCGGCCTCCGGGCGCGGCGGTGGACCGACATGAACGCGTAACGGCACATACGACCCTCATCCGGAGGGCGCTGCGATGAACCGCCTGCTGATTCCGCGGCCTTTTCTGCACGGGCAGCGCCGCCCACACGCTGCCGGGCTTGCTCTCGTGCTTGCGCTGACTGCCTGTCGGCCGGTCGGCAGCGACGTGCCGTCGCCCGCCGCCGCGGTGCCGACAACGCAAGCGGCCGGACCGGGTGGCGCTTCGTCGGCCGCGGCAGGCGCCCGGCCGCGCCCGCGCGACGAGTCGCGCCGTGCAGAGCGCGAGCGAATGGTGCGCGAGCAGATCGCCGCGCGGGACGTGACCGATCCGGCCGTGCTGGCGGCGATGCGGAACGTGCCGCGCGAGTGGTTCATGCCCGAGCGGCAGCGAACGCTCGCCTACGTCGATTCGCCGCTGGCGATCGGCAGCGGCCAGACGATCTCGCAACCCTACATCGTGGCGCTGATGACGGAGGCGCTGCGTCTGGACGAAACTTCGCGTGTGCTGGAGATCGGGACGGGGCTGGGCTACCAGGCGGCGGTGCTGGCCGAGATCACGCCGCACGTCTACACGATCGAGATTGTGCCGGAGCTGGCAGCCGGGGCGCAGCGTATTTTTGCGAAGCGCGGCTACACAACGATCCACGCGAAAGAGGGTGACGGTTACGCGGGCTGGCCGGAACACGCGCCGTTCGACGCGATCATCGTCACCTGCGCCCCGGACCACATTCCGCCGAAGTTGCTCGAACAGCTTGCTCCGGGCGGGAGGATGTGTATCCCCGTCGGCGAAGAGGGGGCGATCCAGCACCTCGTGTTGATCACCAAGCGCCCGGACGGCACGACCGAGCGAAAGACCCTCCTGCCGGTGCGGTTCGTGCCGATGACCGGGGATGCGCAGCGCGATTCGTGAGGCAGCCTACGTGGGACCGGTGAAGTTCGCGGCAAAGACGCCGAAGTCGCCCAGATCAATGTCTCCGTCTCCGTCGAGGTCGGCGTTCACCGTGCAGCCGGCGGCCGGTGGATTGCCGGGGCCGTTGAAGCACTGGGCAAACTGGCCGAAGTCCGCCAGGTCCACGTCGCCGTCGCCGTCGAAATCGCCGAGGATCGGCGGGGTGTTGAACTCGTCGGCGCCGAGATCGACCGCGTCGCCCACGATTCGCGGGTTGCCGTCGATGTCCAGTGCATCGGGTGCCGGTACGAACGACGGATCGCCCGCGTCGCGCGCGGGGGAGTTTGGGCGGAGGTGGATGTCGCCCGCCTCCTCATTCACGAACAGCGGGTCGGCGCTGGAAAACCCGTCGCCGAGGATCAGCACCGCGCCGTCGGAGAAGAAGACGTTCTCCGGCCCATCCGACATCATGGCGTAATCGAGCGTGATGCGTCCGGCCGGAACGACTACCGGCGCGTTCTGCACGCCCGGCCCCAGATACAATTCGGTGCCGGCCGGGGCCACCCCTCCGCGGAGGATCGAATTGCGGATCGTCAGGTGACGACCCGACACGCCGACGTTGCCGCCCGATTCGCCCGCTGCGTTGCGCAGGAACGTGCAGTTCCCGATCGCGGCGTCGCCGGTTGTGTTCAGCGCGAGCATGTACAAGCCGCCACCGTAGAGCGCAGCGGAATTGTCGACGAAGACGCAGCTCTCGATCTCGACGGACTCGGGCTCGAAGAGCGGACGAAAGAAGACGCCGCCGCCCGATCCGGGTGTACTGTTGCCGAGGAACGTGCAGCGGTGCAGCGTGAGCTGCGCTGCCGGGGTGGACCTGATGGCGCTGCCGCCGGAATTGTTCTCGAAGAGGGAGTTCTCCACGGTGAGGAACTCGCCGGCGAACGTAATGGCGCCGCCGATGTTGTCCCGGAACACACAACCGCGCGCGACGACACCGGACAGCGGGTAGTTCACGTCGACCACGCCGAACGCGGTGGAACTGCTGTCGTTGCTTTCGATGGTGCAGCGTTCGAGCGTGATCTTGCCCTGCTGCGTACAGCGAATGGCCAGCCCGGTGCAATCGCGGATGACGCAGTCGCTGAACGTCGGCCAGGTCTGCAGCCGCGTGCGAATCACGCCGAGCGTGCCGCCGGCGCCGTTGCGGATGGTCAGACCCTCGACGCGCGCTTCGGCGGTTTCGTCGTTCTCGAAGGTGAACGCGCGGCCGGTTCCGGCGCAGTCGATGATCGTCGTCGCAACGACTTCCGGCGAGGACGGCGACGTGCTCCGGAGCGTGATCAGCCGCCCGCCGAAGTTCAGCTCGGTGTTACCCGGCCCGGAGTAGACCCCCGGCTGCACGAGGACGATGTCGCCGTCGGTTGCGGCGTCGATCGCGGCCTGGATCGTGCCGAACTGGAGGGGCACGTTGAGCACCGCGCCCAGTGCGGGGTCCGCTGCCGGTCCCGCGGCGATGCCTGTGGCCAGGCCGAGCATGACAAAAAAGGTACTGAGGGGCGCACGCATGGCGAATCTCCTTGCAGGGGCAACAGACACGCAACGAGGGCGACGTGAAGTTGCCGGATGTTCGGAATGAGTGCTGCCTGCGGAAGTGAACGCTCGTAATTGTACCGCGCGCAATCCCCAATGCACGACAATTTCCGGTTTTTTTTCGGCCCCATGGAGATGGCCGGGCAGGCCGAACGCCACTCCGCCCTGCAGCGGGAACTTGCTGGACCCGCCGCGGCGGTTGACCGAATCACCCCCGCGGGTCCGCCCGATGCTGCGGGCCGATAATGACTCGAAGCCAACTCGGGGGTCCACGATGCGCTTGCAGGTTGTCGACAAGGAAATCCGCTACGAGTGCACCTCCTGTGCTGCGTGCTGCCGGCAGCCGTGGCTGGCCGAGGTCGAGCCGGAGCGATTGCAGCCGATTCTGGACCACGATTGGGCGGCGAAATATCCGCAACTCCGCGAACGGCCGGGAGTCGTTCAGGCCACCGTGGACAATCGCGCAGCAAACGTGCTTAACAAGAACAACAAGGGCGAGTGCATTTTTCTCGACGCGGACAACCTGTGCATCATCCACAAGGAACTGGGCTACGAGGCCAAGCCGCAGATCTGCAAGCGGTTTCCGTATTTTTCGGCGCCGATGCCGGACCGCGACCACATCTCGGCCAACTTCGGCTGCCACGGTGTGCAGCGCCACGAGGGGCCGGACATGGAGCAGGCGCGCGCGGACATTCTGCGGCAGGTGCCCGAAGGCCGGGGCCCGGCCGGCGGCAGCACGGACGTCGCGCTACTCGTCGGGCAGTTGATCGACGCCGACGCCGCCGCACGCCTCTGCGACCGCTGGGCCGACCTCTTCGACTGCGGCGTCTCGCTCAACATCTGGCAGCGCTATGCCACGGCCCTGCGCATGCTTGTCGCCGCGGTGCGCACCGATCGCGCCGCGCTCGCGTCCCGTCTCGCCGCGCCCGACTTCGGCGCCGACGTCGATCTGCCGCCGCTCGCGGCGCTCAACAGCCCGGCGCAGGCGTCGTTCAAGGCCAGGATGCTGCTGGCGCTGGATCTCTGGAACGACTACTTTCCGGCCGACTTTGTGGCGCTCAAGAGGCCGTCGCTGCGCGCGCGGATGGGCCTGGTGGCCAAGGTGATGCACGTGACGAAACTCCGTGGCACATATGCCTCGCGCTATCTGCCGGGCAACGTCGTGCTGCATCGGGTGTGCGACTCGTCGCTTTCGCGGCCGCTGCCGGCCGAGGCGACGCACCTGCTGTGCCGCTGGATTCGCGCGCGGTTTCGCCAGCGGACGTTCCGCAAGGACCGCCTTTCCGTGGCCGCCGGTCTGACGCAGCAGATCATTGACACCAATGCCGTGCTGCTCTACGCCCGGGCGTCGGCGGTCGAGCGCGGGGCGTCCGCGCCGAACAGCGACGACGTGCGGCGCGGGCTGACCATTGTCGAGTTTGCCATCAGCTATCAGAAGCGCGCCTACGACAAGAGCTTCAAGCGCCGCGCGATCCAGATGCTCGAATCGCCGGAAACGGCGTGGGAGGCCCTGCGGATGTTCCTTCCGCCCGCGCACGCCGAGCAGTCGTCGTCTGCGGCACCGCCGGCTGCGACGGCTGTGCCCTGACCCACTCGCGTTGACAATCATCCGCGCTCCCGTACGATCCCCGCCGACGCGCGCTGCATCCGGCGCGGCGCCGAACTCGTGCCGGCCGTGCGATCGAGACGCAGATGACCGTACGCGAAAGCTGGGGCACACGACTGGGGCTGGTCCTCGCCGTCGCCGGCGCGTCCGTCGGGCTGGGCAATTTTCTGCGCTTCCCGGCGCAGGCGGCGCAGAACGGCGGCGGCGCTTTCCTCATTCCCTACCTGATCTCGTTCCTGCTGATGGGCGTGCCGCTGCTGTGGGTGGAGTGGGCGATCGGGCGGCACGGCGGGCGTTTCGGGCATCACTCGACGCCGGGCATGTTCGACCGCCTCGGCTCGCGGCGCTGGCTCAAGTACATCGGCGTCTTCGGGATCTTCACCAACCTCACGGTGGCGGCGTACTACTGCTATATCGAGTCGTGGACGCTGGCCTATGTCTGGCACTCACTCCGGGGCACGTTCACGACGAACGACCCGAAGGCGTTCTACGACCACTTCCTCGGCAAGACGCAGGATTCACTCTTTGCCGTGCCGCCCGAGGCCGCTTTCTGGTTCTTCCTGACGCTGGCGCTGAACACGTGGATCTTGTCGCGCGGTCTGGCCAAGGGAATCGAATTGGCCGCCAAGATCGGCATGCCGCTGCTGCTCGGCTTTGGCGCCATTCTTGCGATCCGCGGCCTGACGCTGAGCCCGGATGACCCAAACGTCGTGGAAAGTCCGCTTGTCGGGCTGAACTTCGTCTGGCAGCCCGACCTCAAGGGGCTGCTCAATCCGACGACGTGGCTGGCGGCCGCGGGGCAGATCTTCTTCACGCTGTCAGTCGGCATGGGCTCGATCCACTGCTATGCGTCGTACGTGCGCGAGAAGGACGACATTGCTCTCGGCGCGTCCTCGGCCGGCTGGATGAACGAATTCGTCGAGGTGGTGCTCGGTGGGTCGCTGCTCATTCCGCTGGCCACGGCCTATCTCGGGCTGGCACACGTGCAGGGCATGACGGGTTCGGAGGAGGGGGGTTTCGGCATCGGTTTCTACACGCTGCCGACACTGTTCAACAACTGGGGGTTTTTCGGGCGCATTGCCGGCGGCATGTGGTTCGGGCTGCTCTTCATCGCCGGCATCACGTCCTCGCTGGCGATGGGCCAGCCGATTATTGCGTTTCTGGAAGACGAGTTTCAGTGGAACCGCCGGCCGGCCGCGCTGCTCTTCGGCGGCTGCACGCTGCTGCTCGGCTTCATGTGCGTCTGGCTCTATCCCGGCGGCACGTTCGATGAGTTCGATTTCTGGACTGGCACGTTTTCGCTCGTCGTCTTCGCGCTGCTCGAGGCGTTTGCGTTCGCCTTCATCTTCGGCATGAAGAACGGGTGGGACGAGATCACGCGCGGCGCCGAGATCGCCGTGCCGCGCGTCTTCCGCTTCGTCATTCAGTGGGTGACGCCAATCTTCATCCTGATCATCTTTGTCGGCTCGTTGATCAAGCCGGCAGGGGAGTGGGGCGCGGCGTTTTCCTCGCTCGCGAGCGGCGAAGGCTGGCCGCTGGCCAAGGATAGCGTCATCGGCAAGATCCTACACGTCGGAGAGGACGGCTATGCCTGGTTTGACGAGCACGGCCGGGGGACGAAGGGTCTGGTCAAGGATGTGACGCGTGTCGTCCTGTCGCTGCTGTTCGTCGGGTGCTCGTGGCTGGTGTGGAAGGCCTGGCGCCGCCGGCAGACGAAAGGGGGAGCGGCATGACCTCCGGCGCCTGGACCATGCTGATCGTCACCTGGACGATCGTCATTGGCATCACCGCGCGCTTCTTCTGGAAGATTCTCCGCCGCCCCGCGCGCAAGGAGGGCGACGCATAAGCCAGGTCGCCCTGATGCCCGTCGGGGTCAGTTGGACAAACGCTACGTCTACGTGCCGAAGTTCGTCTGGAACGTTGAGAAGTCGATGAGATCGACGTCGCCGTCGCCGTCCAGATCGGCCAGGGCGAAGTCGGCCGGGCTGCAGGAATCCGGCCGCGCGCCGCCCGCACCGGAGAAGCAGACCGACAGCGTCGAGAAGTCCACCAGGTCCACGTCGCCGTCGCCGTCGAGATCGCCGGGAATGCCCTCGTCCGACTTGCAGGCATCGTGCGTGCCGTCCATGTTTGCGTCGCCGCAGGCCGTCCCCGGCCCGGCCCAGGTCGAACCGGAGATGACGGCGCAGTTCGCTGACGTCAGGTTGAGGCAGTTGCCGTTGCTCAGGCAGCAGGCACCCACTGGCTGCGGGCAGGAGACGCCGGAACAAAGCGTGTCATTCCCCTGATAAATGCCCCCGTCGCCTTCGCAGTCGTCGGGCGAAACGTCGTTGCCGCACGAGCCGTCCGGGTAGCAGCAGGCGCCCATGGGGAAGCAGACCGTTGTGTCGCACTCGGTCCCGTCGCCCTCGTATTGCCCGGGGATCAACGCACAATCGTCCAGGGTCAGGTCAAGACAGGCGTCGGGTCCGAGGCAGCAGGCGCCGACCGGGTCCGGACAGGTGACTCCGCCGCAGTTTGTGTTGTTTCCCTGATAGGCACCGTTAGCGGCGGCGCACTGCGATGAGGCCTGGCCGTTCAGGCACTCGCCGTCGGGCAGACAGCACGCGCCGGTCGGCTGGGGGCAATTCACCCCGCCGCACGTCGTCCCATTGCCCTGATAGGTGCCCTCCGCGGCGCTGCATTGTCCGGGCGTCTGGTTGTTCTGGCACAAACCGCTCGGCAGGCAGCAGGCCCCCGTCGTCGCCTCGCAGTCGACGACCGCGCGAATCACCAGGTCGCCCGCCAGGAAGAGGCAGAAGTTGTACCACTGGTTGCCGAAGCCGATGTTTCCGTAGAGGACGTTGCGACCCGCCTGGCAGCCATTGACGTCGCGGAATACGCTCGCACCACCGTTTCCAACATCCGTCGGCTCGCCGAACTCGATCGAAACGACAAAAGTCTGTCCGCTGGAGACGGGAATGCTGATCGGGATCGTCTGCTGCTCGTCAATATAACGGAACTCGTTGATCGCCCCCGGCGTCATCACCGGCCCTTCGAGCTGCAGCAGCACGCCGCCCGGAACGGGGAATGTGCCGCTCTGGCGAACCCAGATGTTTTCCTGGAGCGAAATCGTGCCGCCACCGGTTCCCGACAACCAGCCGATCTGCACGGCGACGATGTTGCCGTTGCACGGCGAGGTCAGCCATGCGCCCGCTTCCTCGCCCACAGCGAAATCGCCGACGACCACGGACGACTGGCCGCTCTCAAACGAGTCGTTGCGCACTGTCATTTCGGCCGCCGACGCCGATCCGACCCAGACCAGCGCCGCCATCGCCAAGGTCACGAGGCGTGGACAGCTTCGAGGAACAGACTGATTCGGGGCGCTATGCTTCATGACCTCGCTCCTGCTGCACGATTGAATCGGAAACCCCCGCGCGAACTTCGTGCCGTCTGTGCGAACGGCCACATCCCGCGCGGCCTGGAACGGCCGCAGCCAATCCGATGCTCATTATATGGGTCGGGTGCTGTCGGAAAAAAGGCAATTCGCCGGCACCCCGCAGAATATCAGTCCACGTCGAGGCAATTCGGCGGCGCGATTCCGTCGGGAGTCAGGCCGAAGATGGTTGCCAGCGTCGTGAAGTCGGTGAGATTAACGATCCCGTTCACGTCGAGGTCCGCGCAGGCCAGTGTTTCGGCTGGACAGTCGAGGCTCGGGCCGGTCAGTCCGAAACACACCGAGAAGGTCGGGAAGTCGATCAGATTGATGATGCCGTCGCCGTTCAGATCGCCACAAGCGCAGGCCTGCCCGGCCGGCGCCTCGTACGCGCCGCGGTCCACTGTGCCGTTGGCGACGCGCGGGCCGCCGGCCGCATCGATCGGCAGTGTTTCCAGCAGGTCGCCGTCGTCATCCAGGTCGAGGGTGTCAGCCGGTAGCGCGGCGTTATCGCCGCTGTCCCTCGCCGGCGATCCGACACCCAGCGACAGGTCATCGTCGATTGTCCCGGCGACGTTGTCGGCCCCGTTGGCGTCCACAAACTGCGGGTTGCTGCCGTCGTTGGCTGTGCCGCCAAGCGAACCGGTCCAGCCCTGCACGCTGCAGTGACTGAGTGCGGCCGACCCGGCGAACAGAAACAACTGTTCGTCTTCGCCCGAGGCAGCGCCGACGGTGTTGCCCCAGAGCAGCGTATTGGACAGTACCAAGCTGGGCGAGTCAGTGGCGACGCCGCCGCCGGCAAAGCCGGCGCTGTTAGCGCTCAGCGTGCAGTTGATCAGCGTCGCGTCGCTGTCGGCGAAGTGCGTCAGGGCGCCGCCGGTACCGGCCATAGCGCGGTTGCCGCTGAACACGCCGTTCGTCAGCGCCGGTGCGCTGAAGTTGATGTCGATTGCGCCGCCGCTCTGGCCGGCGACGTTGCCGAGGAAGCGACAGTTGACGAATTGCGTCGTGCTCTCGCCGCCGGTTGCAGCGCCGCCGCCGTAATCGGCCGTGTTGTCGGCGAACAGACAATTGACGTAGCGCCCGGCCGCCCCGCCCTCCGTGATGGCGCCGCCGACGTAGGTGGCGGAGTTGAGCGTGAATTCGCAGTTTCGCACCAGCGGTGACGCGCCGAAGTCGCTGTTCATCGCCCCGCCGAAGGCGAACGTGTCCACGTCGGCCGCGTTCTGATCGAACAGACAGTCGGCGAACGTGGCGGTGCTGGTTGTATTGTTTGCCGCGCCGCCGGCGATTTCCGCGGTGTTGAACCGGAACTCGCAGAGTGTGAAGAGCGGATCGGAACTCGGGTCGTTCTGCGCCGCGCCGCCGTAGGTGGCCGTATTCGAGAGGAAGTCGTTCGAGTCGAACCACGGACTTGCACCGTCGCCGCTGGTCACGGCGCCGCCGGACCAGACGGCTGAGTTGGAATCGAACATCGACAGCCACACGGCCGGGCTGCTCTGGTAGCTGTTGATCGCTCCGGCATAGTCGGCCCCGTTCTCGAAGAACGTGCAGGCGACGATCTGGGCGCCGCTCTGCGCCTCATTGTTAATTGCGCCGGCGACGTAAGCGGTGTTGCCGAGGAAGTCGCAGGTGTCGATCCAGGCGGGACTGTTGACGTTTTGCATCGCGCCGCCGTAGGGCGCATCGTTCGCCGTGAATTCGCAATCAAAAAGATTCGGCGTGCAGTCGTAATTCGCGATCGCGCCGCCGGCGCCGGACTTATGGGAAACGTAGTTGCTCGTGAACGTGCTGTAGTTGATCACCGTGTCGCTGAACAGGTTGTGAATCGCGCCTCCGCTGTAGAATGCGTAATTGTCGGAAAAGTCGCAGTAGTCAAACTGCGAGTCCGAGCCGTTGTTGTACACGGCGCCGCCCTGCTCGGTGGCCGAGTTGCCGTTCAGGAAGCTGCAATCCCAGTAGGTTGGGGTGCTCTGAAAGTGGTGGATGGCGCCGCCATACGCGGCGCTGTTGCCCTCGAACGTGCAATCTATGAACGAAACGGTGCTGCCGTCGGTGTCGACCGCGCCCCCGATAAATGACGCAGCGTTGTTCGTGAACGTGCAGCCCGTGTGTTCGGCGGTGCCGTAGTAATGCCGCACGGCCCCGCCGTGCTGCGACTGATTGTCAGCAAATGAGCATGCCACGAACGTCGGGCTGCCGTACTCGTTGTAGACGGCTCCACCGCTCCAGTTCGCCCAATTGGCGACGAAGCGGCAATTCACGATCGTGGGGCTGCCACATTGGTTCAGCAGCCCGCCACCGCTGTTTTGCGGATAAGTCTTTCCATTGGCTCTCCCGCCGGTGATCGTGAAGCCGTCCAGCACCGCCGTTGCGTCGAGGTTGTTCGAGTTCACCACGTGGTAGCTGTTGTCCGCATCGTCGCCCGGCAGCCCGATGTCGCCGCTGAGCACGGTAACGTTGGTGACGACGTTGCGCTGGCCCAGATCGGTCTCCGTCCCGGCGAAGCCGCCGTAGATACTGACGCCCTCGATCAGCCGGAAGTGAAAGGTTCGCTCGCCCGTGCCCAGGTCGGGGTAGTAGGTGCCTGCGGCCACCCAGATTTCATCGACCGCACCGCGCGAACGCACGGCGATTCCCATTGCGTCCTGTGTGCTGTCCAGCGCGGTGGCCCAACTCGCCCCGTCGCCGCCGGGTGCCGCCCCCGCATTGACGTACAGCCGCGCCGGCGGCGCCGACTCCAGCGTGCTCGGGCGGAAGTTCGCCAGCGTCCTCGCGGTCTGGTTGATGGTCAGGGCGTTGTTGCACTCGAGGCCATGCTCGTCCGTGCCGCCGATCGGCAATCCCGCCACGTCCACGTCCGGGTTAGAGAAAAACTGCACCGTCGTGCCCGGCGGATACGACATGATGTCCTTGTTGGGCGTGCAGGGCAGCGCCGTGCAGGGAGTCGGCGGCGGGCCGGGACATGGCTGCCGGTAGCCGTACGAGTACGGAAAGAACCCATCCGTGCTGTTGTCGCAGCGGTCGTGCTGACAGCCGAAGTTGTGACCCAGTTCGTGCGCGAACGTCTCGAACAGGGCGTTGTCCTCGCGCATGACGCTGAAGCAGTACCGCCCGTCGTCCTCCGGGCCGAGGGCAAAGAGCTGGTACGCCACGCCGCCCGCGTCGATCACATTGCCCACCCAGAGACTGATCAGGTCCGCGCCGTACGTGTCGCGCTACGCGTGCAAGAAGTCGATGTATCCATCAAACGGCTCGACGAGCCGATTGAGGTTTTCGATCGCCGACGTCGACTCGGCGTAGTCGATCCACGCCTTGCGGATAATGCGGATGCGTGTGTCGATCTCGCTGTTCTCGAAGGCCTGGTTGGTGTAGGCGGCCGCAGCATCGATTTCCGTCTCGATGTTGGCGACGCCCCCGGCCGCGTCCTGCGCCGCCTGCGTGTAGTACACCATCACGTCGATCGTCGAGCCGTCGTCCGCGAGGTACCCTGACAGCTTCGAGAGCGAATTTGGACAACCCTTGCCCAGCGCTCCACGCGGCGCCGGTGCCGGCTGAACGAATTCCGGACTGCCCACGCCGCACGCGCGCACAACCGCGTCGATGGGATCGGTCAAAGCTGTTGCCTCGCCGGGGTTGAACGCTTCGGCCGCACGCTGCCATCCTGTCGCGTCGAAGAGGAACGTCGTCATTGCCGCAGCGCAAAGCGGAAGAATCGTGCGAATATCGCGCCGGAATCGAAGCGGACACCCGGTGTGGTTCATGTGCAACTTTCCCGCTGTTAGCCGTCAGGCGGTTCGCCTCCCGCAAGGCGGCGCGCCGCCGGACCATCTTCAACTCGAGGGCGCGCGAACCGGTGCGCCTGACTAACGAATTCGACTGTGACGCAGGTGCTTCTGCGGGATGTCGTTGGCCCACATGCTTGCCCCAAACCGACTATACCGAGCCGACGGAGCGGGATTCAAGGCCTTGCGCCACAGTGGGATAGGCGCTGTATCCGTCGTTGGGGGGCCAGGGAAACTTAGAGGCTGCCGTCACGCCGGCCCGAAAATTGGCGCCATGAAGCGCAACTGCCTGTCATCACGGGAGTTCGAGGCGAGGCCTGTGCGGCGCGGGACACCGTGACAGGGGGGAAAACAGGCGGCGGTCGGATTCGAACCGACGAATAACGGATTTGCAATCCGTCCCCTT
>CAZNDQ010000028.1:0-17526 GCA_964571825.1 uncultured Planctomycetales bacterium
GCTGCGTCCAGTGTCTTATAGAACTTTCCGTCGACCGGCAGCTCGTCGAACTTCGTGTTCTGCAGATCGCGCAGCTCCAGCTCGCCCGGATCGACCTTCTGCAGCGTCGCCCGCCCGCCGCGCGCCTTGGCCGATTCGAGCAATCCCTGCAGTGCCTCGTCGCGCGGGGCCGCGCTCGCCGCCACGGCCGCCGCCGCTGGGACCGGCGCCGCCTTCGGCGTGTGCGCCGCCGGCGCGGCCGGTGCCGCCGCCGACACGGGTTCCGCCGCCGGAGCCGCTGCTGCGGCCGGTGGGGCCGCTGCTTCGGCCGGCGCCGACTCTGCCACCTCTTCTTCCACCGTCTCGAACTTGATTACGTCGACCGGGCACTCTTCCGCCGCCTCGACGATGCTCGGCGTCAATGGCTTGGTGAACTCGGCGTTCAAGGCCTCGGGACGGATAACGCACGTCGTCTCCTGCACGTCGAACACTTCCGGACAGGCCGTTTCGCACGCATCGCACACGATACAGCCCGGCTCGATCCAGACCTTCACGACCCGTTCTTTCACTGCCATGGCGCTACCTGCATTCGCTGATCACCGGCCTATCGCCGCGTCGCCTCCGACCCCGCAGCCTCGATTCGTCGGCCCGACCGGATCGCGTATTCTGACACCAAACCCACTTACATTCTAGTGTGAACGCGCCAAAACTTCGCGCGCCCGACCGGCCACCCGCACGGACGAATCGGACTCCAGCGCCGCGATCGCCGCCCGAACCTCCGTGTGCGACAGCCCCCCTGCCGCGTCGATCGCCGCCATCAAATATTCATCCACCGTCGCCCCCGGCATCGGTACCTCCCGCGGCGCCCCGTCCGCGCCCGGCAACTGTACCCGGACCTCCTTCGCCCAGTAGTTTCGATCCAGCATGTCCAACAGCAGTCCGGCGCCCGCATCGCTGCCCAGCCGCGCCAGCGACAGCGCCGCATTCCATTGGACCTCCCGATGTTCCGAGAGGCAAGCCGTTTTCAGTTTTTCTATTACCGCTGTATCGCCGGGCTGGGCGATCAGCGCCATCACCCAGCAGGCCACGGTCTGCACTGTCGGGTCCGGGTCGAGCACCGCCCGCCCGATCCGCTCCGCTGCCTGAGCCACCTCCGGCTGCTCGCGCAGCCGCGCCAGGCCCTGCAGCGCCTCGATCCGCGCACTCGGCAGTGGCCCCTCTGCGCTCCTGAGGAGCGGCGCCACTGCCCCCCCACGCTCCGTGTACGATAACGCCCGCACAAAAAACCCCAGCCGCTGTTCCCCCATCTGGCCCAATTCGTCACTCTGCGTCAGATCGCGCTCCACCAGCCCCGAAAGCCGCCGGACCACTTCGTCCAGTTCCTCGTCGCTGAGCCGATCGTCCCGGTCCTGGAGCCGCCGCGCTAGTGACGCGGCCGCCTGCCACAGCTCCTTGTCGCCCGGCAGCAAGACGCCTGCCTTCCGCTCCCCGCTCGCCGCCTCCAGCCGCTGCAACAAGTTACCGATGTTCTCGTGTCCCTCCCCAGCCAGCCCGCCGAACATCCACGTCACCAGCAGCGCGCAGCCGATGATCACCGCCACGATCACCAGCGGCACCGCGAACAACCGCGTCAGCAGCCTTGGCGTCGGTTCTTCGAACTCCGCAATCCGTCCCGGCAGCGAAGGCGGTCCCTGCTGCGCGCCTGATCTCCCGGTCGGTTTGCCGGAATCATGCGTGTCCATCACACACCGACCCCTTTCCGCCGCGCACACCCCTCAAGCCCGCCTGCACCTTCTACGACGCTGGAAACCAATTCGCAATCCCCTACAATGCGGCGACTCCGGCGCAACCCGGGAGCGAATATGGCCGCGGCCGAAGCACCGAAAAAGAAAAAGAAGCTACCCAAGCAGCTCGCCATCCTCGACGAGGATCTCTGCACCGGCTGCGAGGCCTGCATCGTCGTCTGCCCCGTCGACTGCATCGACAAGGTCTCCGACCCCCACCACCCCGGCTACGCCATGGGCATCTGCACCATCGACCTCCAGGTCTGCATCGGCTGCAAGCTCTGCGCCAAGATCTGCCCCTGGGACGTTATCACCATGGTCCCCACAGAAGAGGCCGTGCAGAACCCCAACATCGCCGCCCTTGTCAGTTAGAGCCGATCAGAACTTCTCGGACCGCGCCAGATCGAACCCCTCGTGCGCTGAATTCATCCGAAAGCCCCGCATCTCCGCCCGGCACGCATAACACACCGTCACCGTTCCCACCAGCCGGTAGATGACAAAATCGACCAGCACCGCCGCCGCCAGCACCCCCCACGACAGCAGCACGTTCGTACGAAACGTCAGCACGCTGATTGCCGCCGCCACCACCACGATCGCCAGCCCCAGCCGCTGCGGAAAGTCTTTGCGGACGAACATCTCGCGGCATCCGCACAGCGGGCACGCATCGATCACCTGCTCGCGCAACATGGTCTCGCTCACCCGCACCGGATGCGCCACCCCGCACCGCGGACAGCGGATCGACTCGCCCGCCCCCTCCAACGGCTCGAGTTCGACCAGCGCCACGCAGCCCTCGCTCGGACAGTTGAACCGAATCTGCATCGAACATCCCGCCTAAACCGGCCAGCCCCACTCCGCCACGAGGTACTGGCTGCTCAACTCCCCGACGTACGCCAGTACCGACGCAAAGTACAGCATCCCCGTCGCCGACTGTGTGTTCCGCACCCGCACGCAGTCCAGCACCATCCACGCAAACAGCCCCAGGACGAGCAGTCCCACCCCGAACCGCAGCAACAGTATCAGCCACGCCGATGTCAACTGCGCCGTGATCGCCGCCCCCCCTTCTCCGAACAGCGCCAGCGCCCCCACGGCCGCCGCCGCGAATGCCAGCCGCAGCAGCGCCGCCGCAAGAAACAGCGTGCACAGCCGCCGCAACGGTGCAATCGTCATCTTCGTCGCCGTCAGGTAGGCGTGTCCCAGCAACCACGCCGTCGTCACCGCGCCCAGCAGCAGCGCCTCGCTGACGTGCCCGAGCGCCACGAGCCCATCGGCCAGCGGCCGGGCATCGGCCGACGGTTGCCCCGTGCGCCACCACACCACCCCGGCCGACACACCCAGCAGGGCCCCAATCGCGCAGAGCACGCGGCTCCACCCCGGCCGCCGCTCCGTCACCGGCGCCACCACCATCAACCCCAGCGCCAGCACGCCGACGAGTACGTTCAGCACCACCGGCGACGGCCCCTCCTTTGCGACCGCGCCGCCCATCCCGCTCGCCTGCCAGGCAACTAGCCCAGCAGACAGGGCCACGCACAGCATTCCCACGCGCCGCAGATACTTCCAATGGATGTCGCGCACGCCGCAGATCGCCAGCGCCCCCAGCATCCCTCCGCTCAGCAGCGAAAAAAAAGTCTGCACCATCACGCGCAACACCGCCTCCGGCTACGCCTCGTCTGCCCCGTCAAGGTCCGTCCAGACGTGCCCGTCGCGCACCTCGCTCAGATAAACCCGCACCCGCGCCCGCTCCGACAGCGTGCATTGCCCCGTCGCCAGCGAAAACGCCCACCCGTGCCACGGGCAGGCGACCGTCTCACCGCTCACATCGCCACCTGACAGGTTCCCGCCCGCGTGCGGACACGTGTTATCCATGACCACGTACCGCTCCGGCCGTTCGAGCCGAAACACCGCCAGTTCCCGCCCATCCACTTCCACGAACACGCCCTGCCCGACAGGGCAATGCGCCGCCGCGATGATCCGCCGAAGACTCACTGCCCGCCCTTCCGCATGACCCATGCCGCCCGATACCACCATTTACATGCCGCCACCGTCTCGAAAAGGACGACCGGCTCGAAATCGTATAGGACCTTAAGCATCTCTACAACGTACTGCCGCCGCGGCATTGACACACGCCGCGCAACCGCTAGGCTGCTCAGTTTTGACGGTCGGCCGCTGCCCGGCGCTCGTCTCCGGGCGCCATTTGCGGAAAGATGCTGCCTGGGAGAGCCGCACAGCCTATGTTCTCATGTGAGGCTGCAAGGCGGCGCTACGCCGGGTGGCGAACTGGAATAGTCTGCCGCACCCGTGCGTCAATCACGATGGGATCAACGCCCACCCTGTCGTGGGCTCGGAACTCGAGTGGACACCCTCAGGAGAATCAGCATGACAACGAGAAGCACCTGTCGCGGAATCTGTATGGCGGCCGTCCTGGCCGCACTGCCGGCGATCGCCTTCGCCGAAGGCGGAACGATCAAGGGCAAGATCACGCTCGAAGGCGGTAAGGACGCCGCCCCCAAGCGCACCGTCGTCCAGATGACGGCCGACCCCTTTTGCGAGAAGGCCAACGAAAAAAAGGTTGGTACCGAGAACGCCATCGTCGGCAAGGACGGCGAAGTTGCCAACGTCATCGTCTACATCAAGGACGGCCTGGGCGACCAGAAATTCGACGCACCCGGCGCTCCAACCACCATCGACCAGATCAAATGCATGTACGACCCGCACGTGATGACCGTGCAGGTCGGCCAGACCTTCACCGTCAAGAACAGCGACGAGACGCTGCACAACATCCACGGCCTGCCGCAGAAGAACGAGGAGTTCAACTTCGGCCAACCCAAGGCCGGTATGACCAAGGACCTCTCCTTCAAGCGCGCCGAGATCTTCAAGATCAAGTGCGACGTGCATCCGTGGATGAGCGCCTACGTCGGCGTCTTCGACCATCCGTTCCACGTCGTCACCGGCAAGGACGGCACGTTTGAGATCAAGGGTCTCCCGGCCGGGAAGTATGAGGTCGCCGCCTGGCACGAGACGTTCGGCGAGATGACGCAGTCTGTCGAGGTTGCCTCCGACGCGACCGTCGAGACCAACTTCGAGATGAAGGCCGCCGGCTAGGCCGACGCCGGTTGTCGACAACCAGCTCTCGGGTGCATGCACACACCGTCGATCCGCACTGGGCGGATCGAGGCGCGGGCACGTTCGCCTGATGGCGCCGCCCCGGAGCGCGGAGATCGCCGAATTGCCGCAGGCTCAGCCGCAGACTGTCGCACTCGCCGGTTCGCTGGCTCCGCGCACGGGCGCATCCGAGAGCCTAGTTCGCATCCTCGGCGACTACCTGTCGCTGACCAAGCCGCGCCTGACGCTGCTCGCCGTCGCCGCGGCCGTTGCCGGATATTGGCTCGGGGCGGACGGCACGCCCAACGCTTTCGCTCTTGCCGCGCTGTTCATCGGTTCGTTTCTCATCGGCGGCGGGGCGAACGCCCTCAATCAATACATGGAGCGAGACCTCGACGCGCGGATGGATCGCACGCGCAATCGACCGCTGCCCGCTGGACGCCTATCCCCGCACGAGGCTTGCTGCTTCGGCGCGGTCCTCGTCGCCGCCGGAGTGGCCTACCTCGCCGCCTTCGTCGGCCTGCTCACAGCGCTCTTTGCGCTGGCCATCCTTGCCTCCTACCTTTTCGCCTACACGCCGCTCAAGCGCAGCTCGCCGCTGAGCACTCTTGTCGGCGCGCTTCCAGGCGCCCTCCCCGTCGTCATGGGATGGGCGGCCTCGCCCCGCGCCGGCGCCGCCGATATGTGGGGCCTTTTCGCCATCCTCCTCGTCTGGCAAATCCCCCACTTCTTCGCCATCTGCTGGCTTTATCGCGAAGACTACGCCCGCGCCGGCTGCCCGATGGTCCCTGTGCGCGACGTGACCGGCTGCACCACAGGAATCCACTGCACCTGGACCTCCCTGATCCTGCTCGTCGCAAGCATCCTCCCCGCCTGGCGCGGAACCGCAGGACCGGTCTATCTGTCGGGCGCGATTGCCGCGGGCGTCGTGTTCCTTTCGCTGGCCGTGCGCTTCGCCGTCGCGCCGACGCGACCCGCTGCCCGTGCCCTCTTCCTTGGTTCGATCACCCATCTCACACTGATGATGGTTCTTCTGATTGCCGACCGTACGCCTGCACCGCCGCTATGATCCGCTGACTCTGGGTTGACCCACTGATGTCGCAGACCGCCGCCATCCCGACGCCTTCCGCCGCCCGTCGGGCCGCGCTGATACTCACGCTGATTGCCGTTCCCGTCTGCGTCGCCGCGCTGGGAATGCTCCGCGCTGTTCGCACCGCGCCTACCGATGCGCCGGGTGCGCCCGAGCCGCTATCGCTCATCTACGGGCGCGCGCCCGCGTTTTCGCTCACCGAGCGCTCGGGGCGCACCGTCGATTCCGCTGAACTCATCGGCCGCGTCTGGGTCGCCGATTTCGTCTTCACCCACTGCGCCGGGCCCTGCCCGGCCATGACCGCGCGCATGGCCGACCTCCAGTCGCGGCTCGTCGACCTGCCCGACGTGCGCCTCGTCAGCTTTTCCGTCGATCCGCAGCGCGACACCCCGGCCGTCCTCTCGAAATACGCCAACTACTACGGCGCCGACGCCGTTCGCTGGCTCTTCCTCACCGGCGACCTGCCGCAGATACAGCGAATCGCCGTCGAGGGCTTCAAAGTCGGGTCGATTGACGATCCCGTTCTGCACAGTACGCGCTTCATTCTCGTCGACACGGAGGGCGGCATCCGCGGCTACTACGACTCCGCCGAACCCGATGCCCTGGATCGCCTGAACGGTGACATTCGTGTACTGCTGCGGAAGGCCGGGCTGTGATCGCCGTCTCCGACCTGCCTGCCGTCAACGCCACGCTCAACGGCATTAGCACCGTCCTGCTGCTGGCCGGCTTCGTCGCCATTCGCCGGCGCCGCGTCGCGCTGCACCGCGCGCTGATGCTCTCGGCGTTCTGCACCTCGACACTTTTTCTCGTCTGCTATGTGATTTATCACTACCACGCCGGCTCGCGGCCCTTCGCCGGCACCGGACTCGTACGGCCGATCTATTTTTCCCTGCTCATCTCACACGTGCTGCTCGCTGCGGCGCTACTCCCGCTCGTCCTCGTCACCATGACCCGCGCCCTGCGCGGACGCTTCGAAAGCCACCGCCGCATCGCCCGCTGGACCTGGCCGATCTGGATGTACGTCTCCGTCACCGGTGTGCTTATTTACGCCATGCTCTATCACTGGTTTGTCGGCGGCCCCGAGCCAACCTCCTGACCCGCTCGGCCGCCGCACGCAACGCGGGCCGGACGCCGAAAAGTAGAGCATCCGGGAAAGCGGCTTAAGGGTATTGGCGCAGGGCCGCAATCGGGTAGCATACGCGGCTCCACTCTCCGGACAGGGCGTTGTTCCCTGGCGTGCCGACCGCCGAACAGAACCCGGCGTCGTGCAAGTGAATGGTTCGTCACCGCGACCGGCGGTGCGGAGGACTCTGCGAAATGCTTGACATTGGCCTACTGGCGTGGCTCCCGGCCGATATCTCCGCCCACGGCGCGCCCATCGACCGCCTGATCAACATCATCCACTGGTTCATGGGCGTCCTCTTCGTCGGCTGGGGTGTCTTCTTTGCCTATTGCCTTTTCCGCTTCCGCGCTCGCCCCGGCCATGCCGCTCACTACGAGCAGATCAAAGCCGCGCCCTCGAAATACGCCGAGATCGCCGTCGTCATTATCGAGGCCGTGCTGCTCATCGGCTTCTCGATGCCCGTATGGGCTCAGGTGAAGAACGAAAAGCCCGGGCCGGAAGTGAATCCGTTCGAGGTCCGTGTCGTCGCGCAGCAGTTTACCTGGAACATCCACTACCCCGGTCCGGACGGGAAGTTCGGCGCGACGCGGCCCGACCTCGTCGACGAAGCGACCAATCCCATCGGCCGCGATCTGTCCGACCCGGCCGGCGCCGACGACGTGGTCTCCATCAACAATCTCTACATCCCCAAAGACCGCCCGATCATCTGCCAGCTCAGCTCCAAGGACGTCATCCACTCCTTCTGGATCAACGTCCTGCGCATCAAGCAGGACATCGTTCCGGGGATGGTCATCCCCATCTGGTTCACGGCGAAGGAGACCGGCGAGTACGACATCAGTTGCGCCCAGCTCTGCGGGCTCGGCCACTATCGCATGCGCGGTGCGGCAAAGATTCTCGAACCCGCCGAGTTCGAGGCCTGGTATACCAGCGCCAACGAGGTCGAGGAATTCGAAGAAGAATAGCGCGAGGGTTATTCGCATGAGTCATGCAGCGGCCCACGGCCAGCACCACGGCCACGAGCACGGGCATCACGAACTCGGCTTCTGGCGCAAGTACGTCTTCTCGATCGACCACAAGGTCATCGGGATCCAGTACACGATCACCAGCCTCGTCTTCCTGCTCTTCGGCTTCGGCCTGATGATGATCATGCGCTGGCAGATGGCTTACCCCGGCAAGGTGATTCCGCTGATCGGCAAGTGGCTTGGCCCGGCACTCGCGCTCGAGGGCGTGCTCGTCCCCGAGGGCTACAACTCGCTCGGCGCCATGCACGGCACGATCATGGTCTTCCTCGGCATTGTGCCACTCGGCGTCGGCGGCTTCGGCAACTACGTCATGCCGCTGCAGATCGGCGCCCCCGACATGGCGTTCCCGCGGCTGAACATGGCCAGCTACTGGTCGTTCCTCGCCGGCGGCATCGTCATGCTCGCCAGCTTCTTCGTCCACGGCGGCCCGCCCAATTCCGGCTGGACGGCCTATCCCCCACTGGCCAATATCGCCACCGTGGGTCAGGACCTCTGGCTTTTCGGCATGGTACTGCTCATCACCTCGTCGCTGCTCGGCTCGGTGAACTTCATCACCACGATCGTTCACATGCGGGTCAAAGGCCTCTCGTTCTTCCGCCTGCCGTTCTTTGTCTGGGCGCAGTTTGTCACCGCGTTCCTGCTGCTGCTGGCGTTCCCGCCGCTCGAGGCGGCCGCGGTGATGCAGATCATGGACCGCCTCGCCGGCTCCAGCTTCTTCATGCCTTCCGGCCTGGTCGTCGGCGGCGAAGTGCTCCCCTACACCGGCGGCGGCAACCCCCTGCTCTGGCAGCACCTCTTCTGGTTCCTCGCCCATCCCGAAGTCTATGTGCTCATCCTCCCCGCCATTGGCATCGTCGGCGAGATCATCGCCAACAACACTCGCAAGCCGCTCTGGGGCTATAACTCGCTGGTCTTCGCCGTGATCTTCCTCGGCTTCATGTCGTTCCTCGTCTGGGCACACCACATGTTCCTCACCGGCATGGGCACGACGATCAGCACCTTTTTCCAGGCGACGACGATGATTATCAGCATCCCCTCCGTCGTCGTGCTCACGGCGCTGATTCTCAGCCTCTGGGGCGCGTCGATCCGCTTCAGCGTGCCGATGCTCTTCGCGCTCGCCTTCCTGCCGATGTTCGCCATCGGCGGTCTGACCGGCCTTCCCCTCGGTCTGACGACCTCCGACATCCACCTGCACGACACCTACTACGTCATCGGCCACTTCCACTACGTTGTCGCCCCTGGCACCATCATGGGCCTTTTCGCCGGCATCTACTACTGGTTCCCCAAGGTCACCGGCCGGCAGATGAACAAGGTCCTCGGCCACATCCACTTTTGGCCGACCTTCATCCTCATGAACGCCATCTTCATGCCGATGTTCTTCATTGGCATCGAGGGCGTTTCGCGCCGCCTCTTCGACCAGACCGGTTATCAGGCTGGCGCCGCAACGATGGGCCAGGTCCGGATGTCGTCCGTTTCCGCCTGGCTCCTCGGCCTGGCGCAGCTCCCGTTCATCATCAACTTCTTCCAGAGCATCTGGGCCGGAAAGAAGGTCTCGGAGAACCCGTGGCACGCCACGACGCTCGAGTGGGCTGCACCATCGCCCCCACCCCACGGCAACTTCGCCCAAGTGCCCAGCGTCTACCGCGGTCCCTATGAGTACAGCGTCCCCGGCCGAAGCTCAGACTTCTGGCCGCAACACCAGCCGGCGGAGGCCTGATCCTTGACCGAGGAAATTCCACACACGATAGAACCGCATCCCGTCACCGGGCTTTACAACGGGAAGTTCGGCGTCTGGCTCTTCCTCGCCTCCGAGGTGATGCTCTTTGGCGCCCTCTTCTCCTCATACATCCTCCTGCGCGTCGGCGCGCTGCCCGGCACCTGGCCGATGTACGGCCTCACCGCGCCGCAGGGCGACCAGATCCTTAACGTCCCGCTCGCCACGCTCAACACCATGTTCCTCATCACCTCGTCGGTGACGATGGTCATGTCCTGGGCGTCGCTCAAGACCAACGACTTCGCCAAGGGTCGCCGATACCTGCTCTTCACCTTCCTCCTCGCCGGCGCATTCCTTGTCGTCAAGTACTTCGAGTACAAGGCCAAACTGACGCACCACCAGATCGTCCTGCGCCAGGCTCCGCCCGCCGGACTCGCCCAGGCCGTCAGCCACGTCTCCGTCCCGCTCAAGGACGGCGCGAAGGACATGTACTTCCTCAACGGCCACGTCACCGAGAACGACGAGGACAAGAGCTACGTCATGGTCGTTCCCGATCCGAAGGAACTGGTGAAGGCCGATGCACCCGGCGCGGAGTCTGCCGCCGCACACGCCAACGGCATCGGCGACGGCCAGGGCGCCGCCGTCAGGATCGAACGAGCCCTCATCGACCGTATGACCGTCTGGGGCCCGAAGGCCAGCACCTTCCTCGCCACCTATTTCACCATGACCGGCCTGCACGGCCTCCACGTCATCGGCGGCATGGTCGTCATCTTCTATCTGCTCGTGCCCGGCGCCCGCATGTGGAAATCGCAGCCTGAACGATACACCAACCGCATCGAGTGCACCGGCCTCTACTGGCACTTTGTCGACCTGGTCTGGATCTTCCTTTTCCCGACCCTCTACCTGCTCTAGGAGCCGCCATGAGTTCGCACAGCGCAGAGGACATGAAAAAGCACGTCCGTGTCTACCTGCTCGTCTTCGGCGCGCTGGCCGTGCTGACGCTCGTCACCGTCGGCGCCTCCTATCTCAAGGTCTCCGTTCCGCTCGCCATCGCCCTCGGCATGCTCATCGCCTCGATCAAGGGCTCTCTCGTCGCCTGCTTCTTCATGCATCTTATCTCCGAACGGACCGCGCTTTTCGTCACGCTCAGCGTGACGGTGATCTTCTTCGTTGCGCTCATCTTCCTGCCTGTCCTCACCAACGCCGACATGGTCCTGACGCCGTAGGTCGGCGGCAGTGGCGGAGCCAGCCGCGCGGCGCGGCTATGATATGCAGGTCGTCCGCATTGTTCGGGAGCGATGATGTCCCTTAAGGCCTTTCACATTTTCTTCGTCGCCGTGTGCGTCCTCTTCGCCGTCTGGTTTGGCATCTGGGAAATCGCGCAGTGGCGTACCCGCTCTTCCGCGGCCGATCTGGCCCTCGGCCTGTTCTCGCTCGCCTGCGTCCCTGTGCTGCTCATCTATGGCTGCTGGTTCCTCCGCAAACTCCGCAACGTGAGCTACATCTGACATGACCCAGGCAGACGCCAGACCCAATCCCGCATTCCGTGCAGCCTCGGCCGCACTGACCCTCGTCCCGCTCACCGCCGCGCAACCGGCCGCCGCATGTGCCGTCTGCTTTGGCAACCCTGAGTCCCCCCTCACCAAAGGCGTGGGTGCCGGAGTCCTCGTGCTCGTCGGCGTCGTCAGCGTCCTGCTCCTTGGCGTCGCTTCCGTCGCCGCATTCTGGACCATCCGCGCCCGCCGCTTCCACCGCCGAGGGTAGTCCGCGTCGCGCAGCGCCTCGCATCTTCGCTCTGATCTGTAGGTCCGCTGTGGAAGGCTATAATGCCCTCAGCGGGGGTCGCTCATTCGTCCGATACCCTGAGCCGCCGTCCGACCGGATGCCGAACCGGGCGGGATTCCGAAGGGAACGCAGCCGCTTGCCGCGCACAAGAAAAATTATCACGTCGATTGTCCTCAGCCTCGTTCTCCTGGCGCTGGGGGTCTTCGTCGCGGGCTGGTTCATCGCCACCAAGCCCACCGCGGCGCGCACTGACTTGCGCGCGGCCGTGCCGCTTGTCGAGGTTCTCACCCTCCGTCCCGCCAACATCCGCCACGAATTCGCCGGCTGGGGCACCGCCCGCGCCGAACGCGATGTCCTGCTCTCCGCCGAGGTCAGCTGCGAAATTGTCGAGATCGTCAACAACATCCGCGACGGCTCGGCCGTCCGCGCCGGCGAATCGCTCATTCGCCTCGACGACCGCGAGTACCGCAGCCAGCTCGCCCGCGCCGAGGCCCTGGCCGCCGAGTTGCTCGCTCAGACCGACGGCCTGGCAGTCGAGGAGGCGAACCTCAGCAAGTTGATCGCCATCGCCGAGCGCGAGTTGGAGGTCAACGCCGCCGAAGACACCCGCGTCTCCAACCTCTTCGAGCAAGGCCAGGCCTCGCAGCGCGAGTTCAACTTCGCCCGCCTCGCCCTCGATCGCTCGCGCAGAGAATTACAGGCCCTCCAGAGCCAGCTCGATCAAATCGCCCCCCGCCGCGCCGCCCTCGGGGCCTCGCGCGCCGTCCGCCTCGCCGAGGCCGACATGGCCCGTCTCAGCGTCGAGCGCTGCGACGTTCGCGCCCCCTTCGACGGCCGCATCGAGAACCTCATGGTTCGCGAGGGCCACCGCGTCCTGCCCGGCAGCCCCCTGTTGCGGCTGATCGACCCGCGCCACGTCGAAGTCCCCATTGCCCTGCCCGCCTCCGCACACGCGGAATTGCGCCCCGACGCACTCTGCCGATTGTCCTGCGATGCCGCGCCGCAGCTAAACTGGTCCGGCCGTATCGCCCGAATCGCCCCCCGCGCCGACGAACGCAGCCGCACCCTGCCCGTCTTCGTCGAAGTCGACAACGCCGAACAGTCGGCGCCGTTGCTGCCCGGCAACTTCGTCCGCGCGACGATCGACGGCCCGTTGCTTCGTGCCGTTCTCGCCGTCCCGCGCGGCGCCCTCCTCGGCGACCGCCTCTATGTCGTCAACGACGGCCAGGCGCATCAACGCACCGTTCAGATCGAGCGCATTGTCGGGGAGCAGGCCGTTCTCAGCGGCGAAATCGCGCCGGGCGACCGCGTCATCCTCACCAACTTCGACGTACTTTACGAAGGCGCCCCCGTTCGCATCTCTGGTGCCGACGACCCCGCCGCCGAGTCGCCGCAGGTTGCCAGCGGCACCGCCGCGCCGCCCGCCGCGGAGAAATCCCCATGACCTCCCTGCCGCGGCTGGCCGTCAACAACCCCATCCTCGCCAACCTGTTGATGATCGTCTTGCTCGGCGGCGGCGCCTGGGCCGGCCTGACCCTCGTCCGCGAGATGTTCCCCCCGGCCGACCCCAATCGCGTCGTTATCAGCGCCGTCTATCCCGGCGCCACCCCCGTCGAGGTCGAGAAGGGCATCGCCATCAAGATCGAAGAGGTCATCAAGGAGGTTGAGCAGATCGAGGAGGTCAACACCTCCGTCGGCGAGGGCTTCTGCACGATCACCGCCCGCCTCTACAGCGAGGTCGACGACGTCGACCAGGCCGTCACCGACATCAAGGCCGCCATCGACACCATTCCGCGCGACGATTTTCCGGCCGAGGCGGAGGAGGTACAGGTCGTCAAGTTCGAGCCGCGCCTCCCCGTCATCAACGTCGCCTTTTACGGCGACCTCGACGACAAGTCGCTCAAACAGGTCGGCCGCGAAATCCGCGACGACCTGCTCGCCGTCCCCGGCATCACCGACGTGCTCCTCCAGGGCACGCGCAAGGACGAGATCAGCGTCGAGGTACATCACGAGATGCTGCTCAAATACGGCATCTCCTTCGTCGAGGTGGCCGAGGCCATCAACCGCGCCAACCTCGACCTGCCCGGCGGCCAGATCCGCACCGGCACCGCCAACGTCGCCGTCCGCACGCTCGGTGAACGCCGCCACGCCGAACCCATCGCCGACATCATCCTCCGCAGCGATCCCGCCGGCGGCGTCGTCCGCGTCCGGGACGTGGCCGACGTCATCGACGGCTTCGAAGACACCGATCTGCTTGGCCGCTTCAACGCCCAGCCCGGCATCAACTGCACCGTCTTCAAGACTGCCAACCAGGACGCCATCGACATCGCGCGCAAGGTCAAGGCCTATGTCGCCGGGCGGACCCACCAACCGCGCCAGCGCGACTGGAAGGAGCGCGTCCTCGCCGCCATGGGCATCGCCGGCGAGATTGAAGCGGTCTACCAGCGCGCCTGGGCCAACCCGCTCCGCGCGCAGGGGACGATGACCACGTCCACCGACCTCTCCCGTTTCATTGAGGGCCGCCTCGACCTGCTCAAGCGCAACGGCCTCGCCGGACTCGTACTCGTCTTCCTCTCCCTCTTTCTGTTCCTCAACTGGCGCGTCGCCGTTTGGGTCATGACCGGCCTGCTCGTCTCCATTCTCGGCACGCTCATCGCCATGCAGATCACCGGCGCGACGCTCAACCTCATCAGCATGCTCGGCATGATCCTCGTCCTCGGCATGCTCGTCGACGACGCCATCATCGTCGGCGAGCACGTCTTTTCGCACGTCGAGCGCGGCCTGCCCCCGCGCGAGGCCGCCGTCCTCGGCACCGAGCGCGTCACCTGGCCCGTCGTCTGCGCCATCACCACCACCATCGTTGCCTTTGTCCCCCTCCTCTGGATCGAGGGCCAGATCGGCGACTTCATGGGCGTCCTGCCCGTCATTGTGATGTGCGCCCTGCTCATTTCGCTGCTCGAAGCGCTGACCATCCTCCCCGTCCATCTCGCCCACTGGCTGCATCCCGTCCACCAGCACGACCCCGCGGCCGCGCCGCCGACTTCCCGATTCGGCCGGTTCCGCGTCGCCTTTCGCCGCTGGCGCGTCCGCGTCCTGCACGACGGCCTCCAGCGTCTCTACGAACGTGCCCTCGTAACCTGCATCAGCCACCGCTACGTCACGCTCGCCGGGCTGCTCGCCATGGCCCTGGTTGCCCTCGGCCTCACCGCCGGCGGCCGCGTCCCCGTCGTCTTCGTCCAGAAAATGGACTCCGAAACGCTTCTCGCCGACCTCAAGATGCCCGTCGGCACGCCGATGTCCGGGACCGACGCCGCCATCCGTGTCGTCGAACAGGCCGGCGTCGCCCTCCCCGAGCTGCAATCCATGTACACCGTCGTCGGCGTCCACTATGGCGTCGCCGGTGACACCGCCGGTCAGGCCTCCCACCTCGGGCAGGTCATCCTCGAACTCAAGACGGTCGAGCAGCGCGACCGCAGCAGCGAAGACATCCTCCGCGAGCTGCGCGACAAGACCGGCCGCATTCCCGGCGCTAACTCCCTCCGCTATCAGGCGATGCAGGGCGGACCCGGCGGCGCCGCCATCCAGGTCGAGATCAGCGGAGACCGCATCGACGACCTTATTGCTGCCGCCGACGCCCTCGAGAAGGAGCTGCGCTCATACGACGGCGTCTTCGACATCGACAACAACTTCGACGCCGGTCGCCGCGAGGTGCAGATCGAGCTGCTCGAGTCCGGCCGCGCGCTGGGACTCACCACCAGCTCACTGGCGACGCAGGTCCGCGCCGCCTTCTACGGGCTCGAAGCACGCAAGGTCCAGCGCGGCCCCGAAGACGTGAAGATCATGGTCCGCTATCCGCTCGAATCGCGCCGCCAGGTCTACGACGTCGAGTCAATGTGGGTGGCGGCGCCCGACGGAACCCTCGTCCCCTTCACCGAGGTGGCGCGCATCCGCGAGGGCACCGGCTTCGCCTCGATCAAACGCAAGGACCGCCATCGCACCGTCACCATCACCGCCGACGTCGACGAGGCCGTAGCCAACGCCCGCCGCATTCGCACCGAACTCGCCGCGAGCTTCCCCTCTCTGGCCGCCGAATACCCCGGCCTCAAGATCGAATACGGCGGCGAGGCCCGCGAATTCGCCAAGTCCTTCGGCTCGCTGCAGAAGGGCTTCGTCATCGCCATCGCCCTCATCTACGTCATCCTCGCCGCCCTCTTCAAGAGCTACCTCCAGCCGCTCATCGTGCTCACGGCCGTCCCCTTCGGCCTCATCGGCGTCGTCGCCGGACACCTCGTCCTCGGCTACCCGATCACCATCATGTCCCTCATCGGACTTGTCGCCCTCACCGGCATCGTCGTCAACGACTCGCTCATCCTCGTCGACTTCATCAACGAGCGCCGCCGCGACGGCGCCGATCCGCTCGCCGCCGTTGTCGACGCCGGCAGGGCCCGCCTCCGCGCCATCCTCCTCACCTCGATCACCACCATCCTCGGCCTTGCCCCGCTGCTCGCCGAAACCTCGTTTCAGGCAAAGTTCCTCATTCCCCTTGCCATCGCTATCGCCGGCGGCCTGACCTTTTCCACGATCCTCACGCTCGTCGGCGTGCCTACCCTCTATCTCATCGTCGGAGACCTCAAAGCCGTTGGCGCCGCCCTCGTTCGCTGGGCCTGGACGGGCCCCACCGCCCCACAGCGAACACCTGTGCCCTGACGCCCGCGCCGCCGGGCCACGCAGGACCGCTCGTAGCCCAACCTCGCCGTCACATGCACCGAACTCCGCCACGCGCCCGCGCGGCGGTTTTCGGACTACGGCGGTCGGTGTTCCGCCAACCCTGTTGCTCTGCGATCGCTGCTTGCATCCGCGCTCGGCCGCGGCTAGCATCTTTAAGAGTGCTTTAACAATGCGAGGTGAACCATGCCCGCTCGACGAAAAACGCGCAAGACCGCTCCCTCCCGAAAGGTCCAGAAGCCCGCCAAGCCTGCGACCACGCCGCCCATCCCGCCGCCGCCGTCCAGCTTTCAATTGACCAGCGTCCACCCCCTCACCGACTTCAAACGCAACACGACCGCCTTCCGCAAGCGCCTCAAGGCCACCGGCCGGCCCGAGGTCCTCACTGTCGACGGCCGCGCCGACCTTGTCGTTCAGGACGCCGCCGCCTACCAAAAACTCCTCGATGACCTTGACCGCCTTGAGGCCATCGACGGCATCCGCCGCGGTCTTCTCGACGTGGAAAGGGGGCGTACAATGACCCTCGATGAACTGGACGCCCGGATGCGCGCGAAACTCGACGTACCGGTAAGCGCCTGATGACGTATCGTATCAAGGTTTCGGTGACGGCCGCTGACGATATCGCCACGCAAACTGAGTACATTCACGTTGACTCGTTCCGCGCTGCCAGACGCTGGTACGTCGGGTGCCTGAACGCAATCAGATCGCTTGCCGAACTGCCGTGCCGTTGTCCGCTTGCTCCAGAGAGGACGACCTTCGATCGCGAGATTCGTCAGCTCTTGTACCACTCCCATCGCATCCTGTTCGAGGTGGTTGCCGAAACGGTCTACGTGCTGCACGTCCGACATGCTTCCCGCCCAACAGCCGGCCCGGACGAGGTTCCGCAGGCACCTTGGTATGATTGACCGTTGAATAGGTGACGGGACCGGCCGGCTCATGGCCGGAATTGGGTGAACCCGCGCCGTTCTCAATCCATGAACGGACAGAAGTCATTTTCCGCCGACGTGTCGGCGTACTATGCTTTGTCAGAGGGTGCATTGGTGAACAGACGACTCCCGCTGATCGCCGTAACTGTGGCTTTCCTGCTGCCGGCCGTGCTGCGCGACCTCCGCGCTGATGACGCCCCCTTGCCGGCGACCCCAGCGAGCGTCGACGCCCAGCCGACCGATACCCAGCCCGCCACCTCGCAACCCGCCGATTCCGCG
>CAZNDQ010000029.1:0-17514 GCA_964571825.1 uncultured Planctomycetales bacterium
CCGCGCTGAGCCTCGACGATCGAATCAGGTCCAAGAAAATCCGGGATTGAGACCAGGCCAGCGGCGGCAAACACAGATTTCAGCTAAACCGTAACCGCGCCGGCGTCGATGTTTCCCCCATCGTATATTCATAGACCAGCAAACGTCGGGGGACGGGATGCCTACCGAAGCCACCACCAATCAGGCCGTGATCACCAAGGCGATCAACAAGATCTCCGAGATTGCCACGCTGCCCGAGATTACCGTGCGCATCATCGACATCGTCGAGGATCCGAAGAGCACGGCGCACGACCTGCATGAGGTGATCAAGAACGATCCCGCGCTTTCGGCCAAGATTCTCAAAGTCGTCAACAGCGCCTTCTACGGGCTGCCCGGTCAGATCGCCAACATGGACCGCGCCATCGTTCTGCTCGGCCTTTCTGCGGTGAAGAACATCGCCATCGCCGCTTCCATTTCGCGGCTCTTCAAGGGCGACAAGCCACATCCGCACTTTTCGGCCAAGGACCTTTGGCGTCACAGCGTCGGAGTCGCCGTGGCCGCACGCAAGCTTGCCATCCTGTCCGGAAACCGCGTCGGCTCCGAGGACCTTTTCGTCGGCGGACTGATGCATGACCTCGGCATTCTCATCGAGCGACAGGCCTTCGGCGACAAGTTGCTTGAAGTCATCGAGAAATGCGTCGATTCGCAGCGCGACTTCTGCTCGATCGAGACCGAGATGTTCGGCGCCAGCCATCCGGAGTTCGGGCTGGCGCTCGCTACCAAGTGGAAATTTCCGAAGCACCTGTTGGGCATGATCGGCTACCATCACGGCCCCGAGGTGCTGCCCCCCGCCGAGCAGAAACTGGCCACGCTCGTGCAGATCGCTGACGTCATCTGCTGCCGCGAGGAGATCGGTTTCTCCCTCACCTGCAACACGCCCGAGGTGTCGCAGGAGATGCTGTCCCGCGGCGAGATCGAACCGGCGATGATCGATGAGATGAGCAGCACGCTTTCCGACGACGTCGCCGCCGCCGAAACGAGCCTGATGTAGTCGAACCGATCTGTAGCGCCGCCGCTGAGGGACCGAAGGGCCGCGCTATACGCAGTAACCGACCCGGCGCATCGCTGGGCGAACGCGCCAACGGAACAACGCCTTGTCCACCGCGTCGAAGTACCGCGCATGGTCGCCGACCACGCCCTTGCGATAGAAGGCCCGCCTGTTCTCACTGCCGCGCTGCCGCCCACCCGATAACACCTCAAACGAAAACGCAGCCAAGGTACGCCGGAAGACTTCCGGCTTCGGCGCCACACCCAGGAAATCGCAGATCCGCCGCAGCACGACTCCGCAGTCGGCGTGCAACTCTTCATACTGCACGAGCAGGCATTCGCGCTGACTCCACAATAGCGTGTGCCGAGGCCATTCCCACGCCACCCGCAGCACCGTCCGCCGCCACAACGGCCGGCCGACGTAGACCCGGCGCACCACCCCCGACCGTCGGTTCTGCGTCACCACATTGCGCATATGCCAGTAGTACGATGTCGCTGCGTCGCGCGGATCGCGTACCAGATGAATCACCTTTTCGTAGGAAGCGTGGGGACCAAATGTAGTTGTCGCCGCGTGTGTCTTGCACACTTCGCCGTACACCGATGACGGCGAAAACTGCCCCTCCCACCCGATCAAGCTCAGCGTTTCGAGGCTCCCCGTGGGCGGCTGGTCCGGCCGATGTAGGTCAACGTAGCGCGCACCCAGGAGGTGGCTCAGCATATACCCCAGCCACGTGTTGCCCGACTTTGGGTAACCCGCGATGAGGACTTTCCTTCGTGCGTGATCGTCGTCCATCACACCAAGTGGGCCGCGCGGAAGCGGCTGGGCCGTCCGAACGGACTATCCGCCGGCGACCGCCGTACCTTACTTGTATCCCGGTATCGTCGCAAACCGACTGACGTAACCCCGCGCCCGATCCCTGCCTGGCGGATACGCTACACGCCATCGAGGCCGAGGAACTCCACCATGTGCTGATCGAACAGCTCCTGCGCCTGTTTTTGCCGGAAGTCGAGCCGCAGTTCATTGATGATCTTGGTCCCCATGCCGATCCATTCTCGCCAGCACGCGGCGCAGATGTTGGCGTACACCTTCTGGCCGAGGTCGCCGCGCATCGGCGGGCTGGGCAAACGCGCCGCCGGCCGGCAGCAGCGGCGGCACTGCACCTGGTCCGAGGTGCCGGCAGGCACGTCGGCCGCTCCGCCGCGCGCCGGTTCCTCCACCGCGGGCGGCGCCGCCCCCAGACTCCGCAGCAGATCGCCCATCCGGTTCCTCGGCATGAGTTCACCCTTCTCGTGCGCGATCCGGTAGCCGCGCTGGAGCACTTCGACCGCCTCGCTCCGCCGCCCGCGGTCCGCCTGCACCTGTCCGAGCAACTGATACGCGGCCGAGTATTTCGGATTGATCGCCAACACCCGCGCCAGACTCGACGCCGCGTCATCGAGCATTCCCGCCTCCGCGTACGCCTTGCCCAAGCTGAAGTGACCCATCTCGTTTTCCGGGTCCGCCGCCACCATGTTGCGAAACTGCTCGATCCGCTGCATGTCCACGAGAAGTACCCTCGAAAAAGGTATCTATCGTTTCGGCGATTGTAGACCCCACGCGGAGGAGCGTCGAATTGCTTACGGACGGTGCCACTCCGCGCACGTCGCGCACAGGCCCGCCTCGCTCCACCGCTCTGCGCTATGCGCTGCGCGCAGTGCCGTCATCTGCGCCCCGCGCCAGATCTCCCCCAGCGAGCGCTCGTGCACGTGTCCCACTGCGTGCACGCCGCGGAAATCCTGATCGCAGCGCACCACGGCCCCGTCCGCCAGCACCATCATCCGGGTCCAGAGCCGCCCGCACGCCCGCCGCCCCGGCGGCTCCATTGGCATCACGCTGCGTGCCGCGCGCTGACCCGCTCCGCTGTTGTAGGGCGACAGGTTCACCCAGCCGATGCGCCGCATCCATCCGTCGAAGAATGCCTCCATCTCCCCCATCGTCTCGCGTACCTTCACCATTTCCGCCGAGATCATCGGCAGCCCGCGCCCGCTCGCCTCCCGCAGCGCAATCAGCCGCTCCATCCCCGCCTGCGCCGACGCGTACAAATCCACCCCGTGCACCGCGCGATACGTTTCGGCCGTCGTCGCATCCAGCAGCACTTCGACCACGTCCACCTCGCGCAGCGCCGCCAGCCGCTCCTCATTCAGCGCGATTCCGTTCGTCCGCACCGCCACACCGTACACGCCCGCCTCGCGCACCGCCCGCACCGCCTCGTCGAACTGCGGGTGCAGCAGCGGCTCGCCGAAACCACCCAGCACCACCAGCGCATCGTCGTATTCGGCCATCTCCGCGGCGATCCGCCGCACCGTCTCCACCGCCAACGGCCCGCGCTGCCCGACCGTGGCCCCGCGCGGCCGCAGTGTTGAGCCGCTGAGCTGATCCTCCGTGGTCAAATCGATCTCCACCTCGCGTGGCAGTTCGTCCACCTGTGCCTTCCGCCGCGCCCGCGCCCACGTACAAACCTCCTCCAGACTCGCCTCCTCTCCCTTTTCCCGCAGCAGGGCCTCGAGCATCTCCCACGACCGCCGCGTGTCTGCGATGAGCCGCGCAGCCGTGTGCGCCACCGGCCCCGGCACCTTGAAGCACAGCTCGCTGACCACTGCGTCGGGCATTGGGCCGTCCGGCTGATACGCGAGCATCCGCCCCGGCGGATGGCCCACCGTAGCCAACTCCCCCAGTGTCCCCGACGAAAACACCGTCGGCCCCAATCCCGGAGGGGCCTGTGAAAACAGGAGCTGCGCGCCCGCCCCGAGTTCTGCGTATCTCTCCGCCATCGCCTCGATCAGCGCCGCATCGACCGCGGTCGCCGCTGCCGGGACCCGGACCACCGCAGCCGCCTGCTCCCGCTGCGCCAGCGCCGTCACGACCGGCACATTGAATCCCTCGTCCATCGCCAGCGTCGCACCAACGCCGCCGCGCCAACCCTCCAGCGCCCACTTCCGCCCGCTCCGAACGAAGTCGCGCCACACTGGCGCCCGCGCTTCGTGTCCCTCCACCGTCACGTCCAGCCCGCGCAACAGTTGTTCCACTTGCGACTTTTGCGCGGCCGGCGCCAGCACATGCCACCGCGCCGGCGCACGCGCGCGCAGCGCCCGCCGCACCGTCCGCCGCAGCACCGACTCCCCCGCGAGGTCGTCGGCCAGCCGGCTGCGCGTACCGATGTCGCTTTCGATCAGGTCCGCCTCGATCACGCCGATGATCTTCATGTCCTTCGCGTGCCCGCCTTCGCCATCGCCTCGTCAAGACGCCGAATTCCCCCGTCGAGGATTTCCGTCAGTACCTCGGCGCCATCGATCAGCGCGGCGACGAATTCCCGGTCGCGCTTGAGCTGGGCACGGGCGCGTGCCGGGCCCTCGCCGCGTGCCTCGCCCGCGCGGATGTCGGCCGCGAACCGCCGCAGCTCCGCCTGTTGCGAAACGCTCGTCACCATCCCGTAGATCAGGTCGCGCTGCTGTACCGCCAGCCGCAGATCGTCCACCCGCGCCAGCCGCCGATTGAATTCCGCCGGCCGCTCCACCAGCCCGTTCAGCTCATCGAGTACCGTGTTCATCTGCGCACACAACGCCGCGAATTCCACCACTTCCGCGCGGCGCCGCTCGACCGCCGCCCGCCCTCGTGCGAGCAGCGCCAGCCTGTCTCCGCCCGGCCGGCCCCGATACGCCCACAGCTCCGCCGGAATCTCCCGCGCACAGAATCGTGCGATCGCGTCGCGAAGCGGCATCGGCTCCGCGTGTTGTTTCCGCGTTCCGCCCTCGGTGGCGTCGATCACGCGCGCCGCACTGCCGGCGAAGTCCGCTTCGAATTGTTGCAAATAGGTAAACAAATGATCATCAGTGTACACTGCGTTGCCATCCACGCCCTCGACCCGCCGCAGGTGCGCCCGGTGCCGCGCGATCCGCTCCCATTCCTTCGTCTCAATGCTGTGGAAGCGGTGCAGCTCCGGCCGCCACGCATCGTGAATCTCCACCCCCGGCGTGTAGAACACCCCGCCCGTAAACGCCAGGTCCTGCCCGACGAAGATCACCGGGTCGCATCCGAGGTGCTCGGCCAGATAGAACGCCAGGTGCGCCACGGTCGCCCCCGCCTTCAGCCCCGCCTTCGCCTCGAACCCGTCGCCCAGGCATTGCCGCGCGAAGGTGTTGTCGAGGAGTGAGATCGGCCCGCCGTATCGGTCGATCACACCGGGCGTCGCCTTCGGCTCGGCGATCAGGTGGACGCCGTGAAAATCGTCGATCCCCTCGAAGAACCGCGTTGAAATCTCGTTGTAATCGAGGCTCGTGACGAAGTCCGGCACGATCCCGTACTGCAGCAGCGTCTTGAACGTCGTCTGCACGGCGATGATCACGGCCCGCCCCTTCGCCTCGCGCAGCAGCTCCACGTTGCGCGCCAGCGACGGCCCGGCCGCGACGATAATCGCCGGATACCCCGCGAGCAGCCCACGGATCTCCGCGATTGACGGCGTCGTCACGAACGTCGGCAGGTTGTTCGCCACATTCGTGTTGGTGATCCGCGCGTTCGTCACCAGCGTAAACAGCGACATCCGCGTGTACGAGAGGAAATCGGTCAGCGCCTTGTGGGCTTGCAGCAGAAAGCTGCCGGCCACCTCCTTCGACGCCGGGTGCCAGGCAAACCTGGTCCCAAGCAGCAGCCGCGCGCCGTACCTGCCCAGCCGCGTGCTGAGGAGGTTCTTGTCAATCTCCGTCAGGATGAAGCACCGTTGCGAGCCCAGCACCTCTGCCAGATCGACGTGCTCCAGCGCCGTCTTGAGCAGCGGCAGCGACGGCTCGGCGATGATGATCCCGCCCTCGGTTCCGAGCTGCGCGAACAGCGCCTTGACGTGATACCCCAGTCCAAACCCCATGACGAAGAGCGAGCCGCAGCCGTCGATCTCGAGCGATGCGGCCAGCTTCTCCGCCTCCTTCCGCGGGTCATATTTACTGTGCAGGTAGATCGGCCGGCCATTCTCTCCGGTCATCCGCGCCGTTACCGGGCCCGCGCGCGAGGGCTCCACCTCGACGACCGCCTCATCCGGCAGGTCGTCGATTTGCTGGGCCAGCCGCGGGTCCGTGGCCCACAGCGCTGCCATGTTGCGCAAGAAAACCGGGTTGATCGTCGCTTCACCCGCCGATGTGCCCTGCGTCTGCGCTGCCATCCCTGATTTTCACGCCAGACGAGTGTGCCGCTAATCCGTCACGAACTCACCGTTGACATCGATCTCGATGTAGAATCCGTCGCCATCGCGGATGAAGACGAAGCTGATGGTATCGAAACAGTCGAAGTCGTCGTCGCGGTCCACCCACGGGTCGTTGTCGCTGACATAGTCCTCTCCCGGCCGGAAGGCCACGGCCTCGTAGGAGAGCAGCGTCCCTGCCTCCTCGCACGTGAGTCGGGTGAAAATCGTCGTGTTCGGCGGTGCGGTGCCCACATCGACGTAGTTCTCGTCCTCGGCGATCAGAAACGGCAGCAGCAGATCGTCATCCTCATACACATACAGCCCCGGATCGATCTCCCACGGCGTCAGGTTGACGAACTCGACCGTCACGACTTCGAACTGATTGCAGCCGGCGGTCACGAGCGCCGCACCGACCAGAACAGCCAACTCCATCCATCCGGTCCTGCGCATCCCTGCTCCTTTCGCGTATCCGCTCATTCCGCGCCTCCTCTCTCGTTCGGCCACGATTCTCCCACGCGCCGTGTCCCGACGTGGCAGTATATTCCGCCCGCCCCCGCTCTGCGACCCACCTCTTGGCCTCCTTTCGGCCGTCCGCTAAGATACCCGCCCGCTTCGCTAGGGGCGGAGCCGCGAGTTGACCGATCCCTTCACGGGCCAGCGTTTCGATGTTCCGCCGCAGACGGCCACAGGAACCGTTTCGCACCATGAAAACGTTTATCATCTACTACCGTTTCACCAAACCCGGTGAAAAAAAGCCCGGCCCCGTCCAGCACTACAAACTCATGGCCGGCGACCGCGACGAGGCCGAGCAGCTCATGCGCCGCTACGCCAACTACCCCGGAATTGAAGTGCTCGAGGTCCGCGAGGTCTGATCGTGCAGTGCGTCCGTCCTTGCATTCTGCGGGACTCTCCCCCACCGTATCGCGGATGACCGACTCCGCACCGCCCGACGCTCAGCCGGCACGTGCTTTGGCAGGCGCCGCCGGTGCGGCCCGCGCCGACCTGCTCCTCGCGCTCTACGTCGGTGCCGTCGGCTGCATCCCCATCTTTCTCCTTCCCCCCAACCACGACGTTGCCTGGTACCACTACCTCGCGCAGCGCCTGCTCGACGGCGCGGTACTCTACGTCGATCACATCGACACCAACCCGCCCCTCGTCACATGGCTGACCGTCGGGCCGACCGCGCTGGCCCGTGCCCTCGGCGACGACCGGCAGGTCGTTTACCGCATCCTCTTCTGTCTACTCATCGCAGGTTCACTCCTGGTCTGCCGCCGACTGCTTCGCCCGTTCACCGATTCCGCCCCGCCACTGCTCCGCCTCGTGCTGCTGCCGCTGCTGGCGTTTCTCATGCTCCCCCACGCCGGCTATTCCTTCGGCCAGCGCGAGCACCTCCTCGTCATCGTCCTGCTGCCTTATTTGCTGCTCCACGCGATGCGCGGCGCGCAGGAGCCGCCACCCGGGCTTGCCATCGCCGTTGGCCTCGCCGCCGGTCTGGGACTCGCCTTCAAGCATTATTTCTTGTTGTGCCCGCCGGCCCTCGAACTCTGGAGCGCTCGGCGGCGTCCCTCCGGCCGCCGCCTGCGCGAACTCTTCCGCCCGGAAAACGCCGCCATCGCCGTTGTCCTTGCCGTCTACGCCGTCCTTGTCGCGTGCTCCGGCTATCCGCCGATTGCGGCCATGGTCCTGCGCCTGTACCACGGCTTCGACGTAGAATGGCCGCGCCTCCTCATGAACCCCACGCCGTTTGTTGTCCTCGCCGCGCTACTCGGCTGTTCGCTCGTGCGCGCATCACCGGGTATTGCCCCACTGCGGACGGCGTGCCTTCTTGCGGCGCTCGCCCTGCTCGCGGCCGCGCTGCTCCAGCGCAAAGGCTGGAACTACCACTTCTATCCGGCGCGGGTCTTCGCGCTATTGGCTATCTGCCTTACGCTCCTTGACCTCCTCCGCCGGGTGCGCCCGACTCTCGCCGCCCGCCGCCGTCCGATCATCGGCGCCGTCCTGCTCCTGTCGCCCGTTCTGGCGTTCGTGGCCGGTGACTTCACTCTCGGCGCTATCGGTAATGCCGGCCCGCGCTACGCCCGGCTCGCCGACGACATCCGCCGCTGGGCTGAGCCGGGCGATCCCATCCTCGTTCTCAGCACCGGCATCGCCCCCGCCTTTCCCGTCGTCAACGACACGGGCACCGTCTGGTCCAGCCGTTTTGCACACCTCTGGCCCATCCCCGGTCTCTACCGCGACGTGCCCGCCGACGCCGATCCGTTCCCCTACCACTCGCTCGCGCGCTGCGGCCCCGACGAGCGCTTCCTTTTCAATGCGGTCGTCGAGGATTTCCGCCGATATCGCCCCGTCGTCGTCCTCGTGGGCAGAGCTTCCAAACCGCAGCTCGGACTGCGCAATTCCCGTTTCAATCTTGTCGAGTATTTCTCGCAGGACGCGCGCTTCCGCGAGATCTGGCAGGATTATCGCCGCGCCGGGCGCATCTCCGACGGCTACCGCGTCTTCCTCCGCGGCGACCGCGCCACCCTCCGCCCCCGCCATCAACAACCCACGAATGACGGTGCCGAGTCAGATTTGGAATGACGCCGACACGTCCAACATCGCCGAGAATGCCCCCGTCGGCGACGTCTCAGCCGGGCGGACCGCCGGACTCGGTTCTCCCCTCCCAGCCGAATTTTTCGAGCAGCTCATAGAAACGCGCGCCGTAGAATTTCAGCCCTTCGAGGCCGTCGTCCAGCCGCGCATCCTCGGGCGTCAATGCGCCCAGCCGGAGCGCCGCTTCCAGGTGTTCGAATGCCGGGTCCCATTTTCGTTGTTGCACGTAGAGGCGGGCCCGGATGTAGTGTGCGCGGCCGTCGTCGGGATGTGCCTCCAGATACGGGTCGATGACCGCGATCGCTTCGTCGCGCTTGCCCAGCATCAGCAGAAACATGGCCGCGGATTGTTGCACAACCGCGTCCTCCGGAGCCAGCGATCGTGCATCATTCATATAGTTCGTTGCCAGCAGGATGGCCCCGTCGGGAAGCGGCTGGATGCGCAGCACCTCCTCCGCCAGCCGCGCCAGCATTTGCGCCACCGCAACCGGTGATGCGCCCTTGCGCGGTGCGATCGGGGGCTCGCGCATCGTCCCCAGCGCCTCCAGCATGGGCTTGATTTCTTTTTCCTCGGCGATCGACGGTGCGAACGCGAGAATCTCGCGGCGCGCCTGCTTCATCCGCAGATAGATCAGGAGGTTCCCCTCGTCCACCTTCAGAAATCCCTGCCACCACTCCTTATAGGCCTCCTGCACTTCACCGCGCCGCATCAACTGCAATCCTCGCAGGCGATGCGCCCGTGCATTCATCACGTTCATCGCTGCCTCGTCCCACGCCTGGTGCATCGCCACCGTCAGCGACGCGCTGACCACTTCGCCGATCGGCGACTGCTGAACCTGCTTCGCCAGTTCGAGGGGAATCTCCAAATCGTTTACGCGGCTCAGTGCGCGCGGTGCCGAAAACGTCAGGGGATTGCGATCATCCGTGATTACCTGAGCCGTTGCCGCCCAGACCCGCACAGCTTCGCCTGCGCCGATGAACGACCCCAGCAGACGCGGCAGCACGCCCAATCCGACGCGGAACAGGTCCGCCCGCACGGCCGGCGCTGCGTGCTGTGCGGCAAATTCGTCGATCGGCACCCCGAACGGCGCGGCCGCCGCCAGAAGCACGTAGTCCCCGTCACCCGCCTCCCAGATGGAGACGTAGGGCAGCTCCTCAGCCAGCGTCCGCACGATCGAACGAATCGTCTCCGGCGCCACCGCGTAGGTCGGCAGCCAGACGCAAAGCCGCCCACCCGGTGCCAGCCGCTCGCGGCACAGCCGGAAGAACTCGCGCGTAAACGATTGCGCACCGTCCTGCGTCCAGACCTCCGGCCGCGTCCCGATAATCACGTCATAGGCCCGCGCACTCAGTCGCAGATACTCGCGAGCGTCTGCCCGCACCACCCGCACCCGCTTGTCAGAGCGCAGCGCATCGCTCGTGTACTCCGCGAAACGCCCCGCCGCCCGCGCCACGAGTCCACTCGGCTCGACGACGTCGATCCGCTCGATGCCCGACCGTCGCGCCACCGCCGCCACGGTCAGCCCCGACCCGGCCCCCAGCACGCACACATTGCGATCCGCGGCTCCGAACATCCCCGGCAGATGCCCCGCCATCAGCCGCGTCATCAGGTCGAGAAGCGCCGTCGAGTCCTGCTGCTGACCGTTGACGCAAAGCGTCACCAGTTCGTGCTCCGGCGGGCCCGACGTCACCGCCACGGCCTCACCCAGCCCCTCGTCGTACGCGATCAGTGTCTGCGACCCGCGCAGCGCGGCCGGGTCCGCGCGGCTCAGCACCGGCGACTGCACGAACACAGCGCGGTCCCACACCGTCAGGAACGCGATCGTCGGCACAGCCACCACCGCCAGCGCGCTGATTGCCGCCGCTGCCCCGCGCCGCGCCGCCGAGCCGCTGACCAGCATCCACCCCCCCATTGCCAGGCCCAGCCCGCCGACCGCCAATTCGATGCGCACCGCAGCGCGCGTGTTCACCAGCGCCAGTAGCGCTGCGGCAACAATCCCCGCGACGGCCCCCAGCGCCACACTTGCCACCGCCTGCCCCATGGCCGCGCCGGCCTCTACGCCATAACGCAGCCGCACTCTCGGCCACAACCCGATCGCAGCACCGGCCAACACAACCGGTAGCGACATCAGCCCTGCTGCGAGCAGCCACTGTCCGCGCAGCAGCGCGGCGAAGTCCGCCCCCGATCGCTGAACCAGTTGATATGTGTAGCCTGGCAACCGCGCCAGCCCGGGCAGCATCGCCGCCGCCGCCACCCCCGCCGCCAGCAACAGCCAACCGCCGGCCGCGCGCGTTCGCCTCGTCAGCGTCCCCACCGGCACGGCCGCCAGCACCCCCCCTCCCAGCGAGAGCACGATCACGGTCAGCAAGATCAGTGTCGTGTATGCCGTCGGCCCGAACGCCGTCCGGAGTACACGATTCCAGCAGATGGCGCAGATCACCGCCCCCGCCGCTGCCACCGCCGTACATACGCTGTCCCACCGCGCGCGTTGGGGGTCAGGTCCACACGGCAAGACATCGTTGACGTCTTCGGCGCCCGCGCGCTCGGCCGTCCGTTTCCTGTCCTTTCTCCGCCCGCGTCTCGCCGTCGCTTCCGCCCGCGCCTCCAGCAGCATGAACGCCGCAATCCCCACTAACACGAACATCCCCGCCGCCGCCCAGCCCGTCCTCTGCAAGCCTACGCGCGGCAGCAAATGCGCGCCAGCCAGCCACAGCCCGCCCGTCCCGCCAAGCAGCATCAGCCCCAGCAGCGCGGCCGACACACCCGCCGAGCCGCTTTCGTCTCCTGACCCGGCAGCCGTCGCCGCACGCCGCAAAGACGCCTGCTGCGCCAGCATGACCGGCGCCGCCCCGAATACCAGCGCCGGCGCTGCGATGACGCCCAGCAGAATGAGGAACCGCGTACCCTCGTGCACACCTGCGGCGTCGAACACCCTCTCGCCCAGCCGACCGTAGACGATTGCCGCCAGCCCCCATACCAGTGGGAAGAAAATCGCGAAAATGGCCAGCATCAGCGCCAGCAGCCCGAACGATTTGCCTGGCTGGCGCAGCGCTCCCGCGCGCCGCGCCGTTAGCGCCGCGCCGGCCGCTACACCACACAGCAGCACCGCCGCCACCTCCAGCGTCGCCGCCGACGACGTTCCGAACACGAGTTCGAGCTGCCCCAGCCAGCTTAACCCGGCAACGAACGCCCCCGCCCCGAATATCACGCTCAGCACATAGATCAGAAGTGTCGCCAAGAATCCGGACCTCCGCGGTTCGGTCCGGCATTACAGGGCTTGACCCTGCCGTGGTCAAGAAACGCTGCGTCAGACCACGCCGTCCAATTCGCGGCCGAATCACTCGGCATTGAGCGCTCTCCCGCCCCTGCGCAACAGCAGAAGCGCACCGATCACGCCCGCCGGGATTGCCACCAGTTGGGCGGACGTGAGTCCTGCGACCGGCCGCGCACCCGCCACGAATGTGTCAAGCGCCAGTCTCAGCACAGCGTACCCCGCAAGCACCACACCCAGCGTCACCCCGGCGCGCACTTGCGTGCGAAAGACGCGCTCCGACAGCAGCCACAGCATGCCCCCGCCGATCATGTACCACACCGGCACTGCGTGCACGGGTGCCGACCGCGCTTTCGCCGCGATTTGCTGCAACGCGCTTACCGTCAGGTGGTGCGCCGCCGCATGGGCCGGCAGCCACTCCGGCGGATCGCCCTCACTCGCCCGCCGCAGCGCTGCCGCACTCACCATCCGGGACTGACCATCCGGCTCGTCGATTCGCAGTTCGCGCGGCACGCGGAGAACTCCCTGCTCTTGCTGCCGCACGTAGACGACGCTTCCGTACGGATAGCGCAACGCCGCTCTCCCGAAGCACTCCTTTCCGGCGCAGCACCCGGCGAGCAAACATCCGACCTTCGCGATAGCCAGCCCGAGCGGCAGCGACGGCGCCACCACGTCGAGGTAAACAAGCCACTCGCGCCGCCTGGGCAGCAGGCACGTCAGCCCGACCGGACACGCCACCAGCAGAAACGCCGTGAGCGAAAACCCAACCCGCTTGTGTGGCAACAGTTGTTCGGCGCGGAGCAAGCCCCAACCCTCCCGCACCATGGCAGGCAGCAACCGACCGCCGATCCATCCGGCGAGGACGGCCGCGCCGATGGCCATCGCCAGCGCGCGCGGGTCGATCGGCCGCTGCCGTGATCGCACCGCCAGTGACACGACGGCCACCACCGCCGCCAAGCTCATCAGTGCCGAATACGATCGAATGGTGAAATGTTCGGTATGCCACAGGACGGGGCTCATGCGCAAACCCCTAGCGCTGGCCCCTGGTGGTCGCGAGGACCGCACCCGTCTCGCGGCAGCACCCGCGGCGCGGCACCTCCCGCTGCTGGCGGGTCATCTCAGCGCCTAGAACTGGTTCGTGTTGTAGAAATCCTGACAGAATTCGGAGCCTGCGAATGTGTCTTCGTCTTCGCTTGCCCCCACTATGGCCGCCGGCACAAAGAGCGCTACCACCAGCGCCAGGACCGCGAGCCACGTCCCCACCCATGACCTCTTTGAACTCTTCGACATGCGCATACTCCTGCGACCAGTTGGGATTTGCCCGGAACGATGGTCGGCACACGACCCGTCCGGATTCGTGAGAATCGGCAATGTTCGCCTCGCTGTCAATTCACCGGCCGGACTTCTTATCGGCCGGTCTGGGCCTGGCCCTGTCGGTCCGACCACAGCCCGCGCCGCCGATCCGCCACTGCGGTCCGAGGGACCCCAGTGGTTATTCACAATGCGAGCCCACGCGCACGCCGCCCGATTCTCTGTCCTGCTGTACACCGGACATCACCCATTCTCACGTAAAAAAATCGCGGGCACTGCGGCGCGACCCCAGATCTCGCCATCAATGCCCGCGTTCCACGCGCCGATTTTGCCGACCCGCCGCCCTACAGCACCCGCAGGAACGCTAACAGGTCCGCCTTCTCCGCCGCCGTGAGCTTCAGCTCCAGCACCAGGTTGAAAAATTCTACCGTGTCCTCCAGCGTCAGCAGCCGCCCGTCGTGCAGGTACGGCGGCGAGTCCTTGATCCCCCGCAGCACGAACGTCTTGATCGGCCCGTCGCTCGCCGCCCACCGCCCGTTCACCATCTGCGGCTCATAGAACCGCTCGGTCCGCAGATTGTGCATCAGGTTGTCCGTGTAGTACGGCGGCGTATGGCATACCGCGCACTGCCCCTTGCCGAAGAAAATCTCCTCCCCGCGCCGCTCGGCCTCCGTCGCGTGCCCGTTCAGCCGCCCCAATACGTTCAGCTTCGGCGCCGGCGGAAAATCGAGCAACTCCTGAAACTCCGCCATCGCGTGTACCTGGCTGCCGCGCTCCAGCACGTTCGCCCCCTTCTTCGTCGCGATCACCGGGTCGCCGTCGAAGTACGCCGCCCGCTGCTCGAACTCCGTGAAGTCCTCGACCGACTTGAGCGCCCGCTGCGACCCGAACAGCCGCTGGATGTTGACGCCGCGCAGCGACGGCGTGTCGAGCCGATGCCGGAACTCCTGCGGCCGGATGTCCCCCACCAGGTGCGTCGCCGCGTTCGTGTGCCCGTTCACGTGGCAGTCGAAGCACGTCACGCCTCGGCTCGCCAGCATCGTCCGGCGATCCTCCGTCTGGTTGAACTGTTGCTGGGGGAACGGCGTCACCAGGAGCCGCAAGCCCTCGAGCTGTTTCGGATTGAGTATTCCGTTGAACAGTTCATAGAAGTTCATGATCGTGACGAGCCGGCCCTGCGACGCGTCTCCCAAATCCGGCCGGGTGGTCAGAAAAATCGGCGGCGGAAATTCCGGCAGCAGGTGCGCCGGCAGGTCATAGTTCAGATCGAACCGTGTCAGGTCCCGCTGCTCCTGCTTCTTGATCTCGTCAATATGGTGCTGCGGAAACACCATCCCCCCCTCCGGATGGTTCGGATGCGGCAGCGGCAGAAAACCCTTCGGGAACAGCCCTTTCGCCCGGATCTCTTCCGGCGTCATCGCCGCCAGTGCCTCCCACGTCGTTCCCGCGGGCAGCTTCACCCGCACCCCGTCCTGCACCGCCTTTCCCCGCGCCATCGTCACGTCCTTCGCCGGCCGATCGCTCAGATCGTACCGCTCGGCCAGCAGGTCCATCTGCCTTTTCATCACTCCCACCTTGGCGGATTCCATCCGCGACCGCACCGTCTCGAACTTCTCTTCCAGCGCGACCGGCGCATAACTCGTCTTGCCGCGCGGCGCCGCGCCCTCCTCCGCGCTCGCCCCACGCCACGTCGCCGCAGCCGCCGACATCGCCACCGCGACGGTCAATAACGTCAGCGCCCGCCGGCTCGTCTTTCGCCTGATCATCTCGATTTCCTCCGCTTGAATGTTTGCACCTTCTCCCGACCGGAGTGATCGCTTGCCGTTCGTTTCCGCCCGCGCCGCGCCGTTCCCGACTCCGTCTCGCTCCGAGCCCGGCATGCCGCGCATACGCCCTGAAACTGCACCGAGTACCCGCTGACCGTGAACTCACCGCCGCGGAGGCGCGGCAGCGGCAGCGCGTTCAGGCGCTGATCCTCGAAGTCCACGACTTTCTCACACCGCAGGCAAACCAGATGGTGATGCCGGTGCGTCAGCGGATCGTATCGCACGGCCGACCCCAGGTGCCCCACTTTCGCGATCACGCGCGCGCCGACCAGAGCGTCGAGCACCCGATAGACGGTCGTCCGCGAGACGCCCGGAATGCGCTCCCGCACCGCCTCGTAGACCTGGTCCGCGGTCGGATGGTCCGCCCGCTCCAGCAGCGCTTCGAACACGGCCCGTCGCTGGACGGTCAGCGCCAGCCCCCGGGCGCGAACTGCCCGCTCGAACTCCCCCAGCCGTTGTCTGTGCCCATCCGCCCGCATGAGAACTCCTACCGTCTGATACTTTATACCATCTGCGATCGTGTGTCAAGTAGCCCGACGGCCGGCCGCCCGGACCGATGGAGACGGGGGTCAGGGACCGGGCACCTCGAACAGTTCGGCGTAGGGCGGGGCACCGGGGAGCGTGAATTCGGCGACGCGGCGGAGGCCGGCTGATCGGAGGCGTGCAAGAAGGTCGCGGTCGACGGCCGGGGGGAAGCCATACTGGGAGGCACGGAGCCGGGCGATCTCACCCCAGTGGACGAAGAGGTGCGAATAGCCCCGGTTGCGGAGCCAGTCGAGCAGGTCCTGGGCAGTGGCGCCGGCCTCGATTTGTGCGACAAACGGATTGCGATTGAAAACGACCCAGGGCTCGCAGGCAGGGCGCATGTAGTAGCCGCGCGCGTCGCCGATCATGAGCAAGAGCGCGCCGGGCGGGAGGGTGTTGATGGCGGCGAGGTGTTGCTGGCCGGGCCAGTGGCCGTCCGTGAAGACCCAAGTGGCGCCCTCCACGGAAAGCGTCCTGCCGGCCGGGTACAGGTGGCGGACGTAGAGGCGCACAATAAGACAGGCGTTGACCGCGAGGCCGATGGCGGCGACGGCGAGCAGCGGCGCCCGCGCGGCGGTGGAGCGCACCGCGGCGATCGCCTGCGCTGCGAGCAACGCGAGAGGCAACAGCAAGGGTATGGCGAAGCGAGCATAGAGATGCGTGGCGAACAGCCAGATGAGGGTCTGCAGGACGAGCACGAGGAGAAGTGCGCGCGTGGCGGGCTCCCGGCGGGCGACGAGGGCGCCGACGGCGGCGAGGGCGAAGAGCCAGGTGCCGATGCGCTGATGGGGCTCGACGAGGACGCGCGAGCTGAGGCGGGCGAGGCGGCCAATGAGAGTGGCATCGGCGCCCTGTGGCATGTGACAGGCGCGAAAGTGGCGGGCGGCGGCGGCGTCCCACCCGGCGGGAGCAGCGGAGAGAATCGGACGACCGAGCGGAAAGAGTGGGTCGCCGGTGAGTACGGCGTTCTTGACGAGCCACGGCGAGAAGGCTGTCACCATACCCAACGCAAAGACGGCTGCGCGAAAGATGCGGCGGTGACCCGCTGTGCCGAGCACGATCGTCGCGCCGACGGGGAGCGCAACGAGGCCCAGCGCGGTGTACTTGCAACCGCAGGCCAGGCCGGCGGTCAGGCCGGCGAACAAAGACCAGCGCGGCCGGTGCGCGCCGTCGTCTCGGCGCGCGGCGCGCAATGCGGCGCCGAGCGACAGCGCGGCGAAAAACATCATGGCGATCTCGACATAGGCCAGACCGCTGACGTAGGCGATCCAGCCCTGTCCGGCGAGGAGCACGGCCGCGGGGAGCCCGGCGCGAGGTTGGAGATCGCGCCCCGAGCGCCAGGCGGCGGCGACGGCGACCGCGGCGAAGAGGACGTTGAGCAACTTGGCGGCGTAGACGCCGGCCCAGGGGTCGCCGCGGAGCACCATGGCCCACAAAAACATCATTTCGGCGTTGAAGGGGAAGTTGGAATACACATTGTGCGGGAGATAACTGATGCGTCCCTGTTGCATCCATTCCCTGGGTACGCCGAGGTGATATTCCAATTCGTCGTAGCCGAAACCCTCTTCGCCCCAAAGCACACCGGGAGGGGTGACAGCCGCGAGGAGTGCCACGGCCGCGAAGGGAACGACGAGCAGCAGGAGCCAGTGACGAGCAGTCGGGCGGGGCGGGTCAGGGTTGGCATCGCGTCGAGGCGAATCGCGGACGATGCGCGGGAGTTGGGCGGCGCCGACGGCGACTCCGATGATCGCGA
>CAZNDQ010000030.1:0-16791 GCA_964571825.1 uncultured Planctomycetales bacterium
CGATCGGCCCGACGCTGGTGGCGTCGGTGGTGACGGGGGACCATTCGTTTGCGCGGGCACTGATGGCCTGCGCGCACGTGGACCGGCTGAACATCGGGCCGATCCCGACGTGGCAGTTGAGTTGGGACCAGCCTCACGAGGGGAACCTCTTCGAGCACCTGTATCGTCAGCGTGCCTTCCAGATCGAGTCAGCGGCATGATCTTCCGGGATGGAACGACGCCGTTTGAGCTGCCGGGTTCGCGCGTGCGCGTCGTCTTTGGCGCGGGCCGGCTGAGTGAGCTGGGGCGGCTCGCGCGCGAGGAGGGCGGGCGGCGCGTGCTGCTCGTCACGGACCCCAATATCCGCGCAGCCGGTCACGTCGAGCGGGCGCTGGCATCACTGCGGGCGGCGGGACTTGACGTATTCGTGTTTGACGGCGTGGCGGAGAACCCGACGACGGTGCACGTGGACGCGGGGGTCGTCGCGGCGAGGGCGCATGGCGCCGACTTCATCGTCGGGCTGGGCGGCGGCAGCGCCATGGACTGCGCGAAGGGGATCAACTTCATTGTTACCAACGGCGGGCGGATGCAGGACTATTGGGGGGTGAACAAGGCGACGCGCGCGATGCTGCCGATGATCGCCGTGCCCACGACGGCGGGGACGGGGAGCGAGGCGCAGTCGTTTGCGCTGATTACGGACCCCGACACACATCAGAAGATGGCGTGCGGCGACCAAAAGGCGACGTGCCGCGTGGCGATCCTCGACCCGGAGCTGACGGAGTCTCAGCCTCGGCGCGTGGCGGCGGTGACGGGGTTTGATGCGGTGTCGCACGCGGTGGAGACGGCGGCGACGGCGCGGCGGACCGACGATTCGCGGGCGCTGTCGCGGGAGTCGTGGCGACTGCTGGAGTCGGCGTACGAGACGGCCGTGCGCGATCCACACGATCGGGCGGCGCGGGAAAAGATGCTGCAGGGAGCGCACCTGGCCGGGGCGGCGATCGAAAACTCGATGCTCGGTGCAGCGCATGCGTGTGCCAATCCGCTGACGGCCATGTTCGGGCTGACACACGGCGTGGCGATCGGAATTGTGTTGCCGCACGTGGTGCGGTTCAACGCGGCCGGAGTTGAGAACCCGTACGCGGAGTTGTGCGCGGACGCGGAGGCGCTGGCGGCGCGGCTCGAGGCACTGCTGAGCGCCGGCGGGATGACGCAGGGATTGGCGGACTTCGGCGTTTCGCACGGCGAGCTGGCGGCGCTGGCGGAATCGGCGGCGGCGCAGTGGACGGCGCAGTTCAATCCGCGGCCGGTGGGCGCGCGGGAGCTGCTGGAGATCTACCGGCGCGCGCTGGAGGCGCCGCGCCGTGACGGCGTGGGAATGCACGTGGCGTGACAGTCGGGTTGGGACGGTACAGCTATAATCGGCCGTGCACGTCGGGCCGGCGTGCAGCGCGCCGATGAAACCTCGTGGGTATGACATTCCGGCGCCGGTCACGGCGCGGAACGAAACGGACACGAATGGACCTGGACGTCACGAGCAGCGCAACCACTCAACGGACGGAGATCGGCAGTTACTTCGTGGCCAACTATCCGCCGTTCTCGCAGTGGCGGCCGGAGTTCGTCTCGGCGGCGCGGGCGGCGCTGGCGCGCCCGGCCGATGAGGGGGCGCCGCTGGGGCTGTATCTGCACATTCCGTTCTGCCGCAAGCGCTGCAAGTTCTGTTACTTTCGCGTCTATACCGACAAGAACGCGGACGAAGTGCAGGCGTACATCGACGCGCTGTCGCGCGAGGTGGAGCTGTATGCCGGTCAGCCAGCGCTGGCCGGGCGGCAGTTCGAGTTCGTCTATTTCGGCGGCGGGACGCCGTCGTACATCAGCGCGAAGCAACTGGCGCGGCTGATCGAGAACATCAGCCGCTACTGGTCTTGGGAACGCGCCCGAGAGGTTACGTTTGAGTGCGAGCCGGGGACACTGCAGGAGCACAAGCTGCAGGCGATCAAGGACATCGGCGTGACGCGACTGAGCCTGGGGATCGAACATTTCGACGACGAGGTGCTCGAGTACAACGGGCGGGCGCACAAGTCGGCCGAGATTCATCGTGCGTACGAGTGGGCGCGCAGCGTCGGGTTCGAGCAGATCAACGTGGACCTGATCGCAGGGCTGGTGGGCGAGACAGACGTGAAATGGACGGACACGGTGGGCAAGTGCCTGGCGCTGGACCCGGACAGCGTGACGATCTACCAGATGGAGCTGCCCTTTAACGCGGTCTTTTCGCGCGAGGCTGCGTCGGGGAGTGCGCCGCCGGTGGCGGACTGGGCAACGAAGCGGCGGTGGGTGGACGAGGCGTTCCGGCGTTTCGAGGCGGCGGGCTATGTGATTTCGAGCGGCTACACGCTGGTCAAGCCGTCGCGCCACGGCGGGTTCGTCTACCGCGATTCGCTCTGGCACGGGGCAGACATGATTGGCACGGGGGTGGCGTCGTTTTCGCACCTGGGCGGGATTCACTATCAGAATCACGACGGCTGGGGGGAGTACCTGGGCGCGCTGGAGCGCGGCGAGCTGCCGCTGGCGCGGGCCCTGGCGCTGACGCCGCAGCAGCTCCTGATTCGGGAGCTGGTGCTGCAGCTCAAGACGGGTCGCGTCGACGCCGCGTACTTCCGCGAGAAGTTCGGCGTGGACATTCGCGACCGATATCGGGCAGAATGTGCGGCGCTGGGCGCGGAGGGATTTCTGGAGGTCGAGGACGAGGAGTTGCGGCTCACGCGCAGCGGGCTGCTGCGCGTGGACAGCCTGCTGCCGCGTTTTTTCGAACCCGAATACCGGAGCGTGCGATACACATGAGCCGATCGCGCCAGAAGCTGACGGATTATCATGACCCGGTGGAGGCGATGGCCGATCTCTGCCGCGGCTTTTTCCACGAGGGTGACGGCATTCCGCCGTTTGCGTTGGTCGAGCCAGAGCAGATGCCGGCGGCGTATCGGCAGCTCCTCGTGCATAATGAGCACATGACAACGCGGCTGGAGGCGTTTCACGGGCGAGCGGTCGAACTCGGCGTGCTGGAGTACAATCAGGACGGCGACCTATACACGCGGAAGATCCTGCTGACGCCGGCGGGGAGCGATCACGTGATCGAGCTGGGCATCGTGCGGCTCGACCTGCAGTACACGCCGGAGAAGGTGAAGGACGAGATTGTGCGGCGCAAGGCGCCGCTGGGTGCCATCCTGCTCAAGCACAACCTGCTCACGCGCGTAGAGCCGCGGTGGTATCTGCGGTTTCCCGGGCCGAGCCCGCAGGATGAGTATTTCGGGGAGCAGGCCGGCCGTGCCGTCTATGGGCGCGTCGGCACAATCTACTGTAACGAGGCGCCGGCGATCGAACTGCTGGAGATCGTCACCGATGAGAAAGAGGAAGGGGATGTATGAACCGGTCGTATGACTGCGTGGTGATCGGTGGCGGACCGGCGGGTGCGACGGCGGGGACGCTGCTGGCGCAGCATGGGCACCGCACGCTGATTCTGGAGAAGAGCACCTTTCCGCGGCATCACATCGGCGAGTCGCTGATGCCGAACACCTACTGGACGTTCAAGCGGCTGGGCATGCTGGATAAGCTCAAGGCGTCGGACTTCGTGCGCAAGGAGAGCGTTCAGTTCATCAGCGCATCGGGGCATGAGTCGAACCCGTACTTCTTCTCCGACCGCGATTCGAACGAGTGGTCGATCACCTGGCAGGTGAAGCGCGACCGCTTCGACCAGATGATGCTGGACAACGCACGGGAGCACGGGGCCGAGGTGCGCGAGGGTGTGCGCGTGATGCAGGTGCTGTTCGAGGGCGACCGGGCGGTGGGCGTGCGGGCGGTGATGGAGGGCGAGCCGACGGACATCGCGGCGCGGGTCGTCGTCGACGCCAGCGGCCAGAACACGCTGCTGGCCAAGCAGCTCGACCTCAAGCGGCCGGACCCCAAACTGAAGAAGGGGGCGATCTATGCGCATTTCCGCGGGGCATACCGTGAGACGGGGCGGAACGAGGGGGCGACGCTGGTCATCTACACGCCGGACCGGTCGGGATGGTTCTGGTATATCCCGCTGGAAAACGACATCATGAGCGTGGGGATCGTGGCCAGCCCGCATTACCTGTTCAACGGGCGCGGAGACGACCCGGGCGAGACGTTTGCGGAGGAGATCGCAAACTGTCCGGGCGTGCGTGAGCGACTCAGGAAGGCGGAGCGCATCTCGCAGGTGTACGTGACGAGCGACTTTTCATACCGCAGCACGAAGATGGCGGGCGACGGCTGGGTGCTCATCGGGGACGCCTTCGGGTTTCTCGATCCGGTGTACTCATCCGGTGTGATGCTGGCGCTGCGGAGCGGCGAGCTGGCGGCGGACGCGATCCACGAGGGTCTGGTCGACGGCAATCTGACCGGGCAGCGGTTGGGGCGAATCGCACCGAACTTCGCCGCGGGGATGCAGCGGATGCGGCAGCTCGTCTATGCCTTCTACGATAACGAATTCAGCTTCGGCCGGTTCAACCGGCAGTTTCCCGAGTATCACGATCATCTCGTGCGGCTGCTGATCGGTGACGTGTTCAAGGACGACGTGGAAGCCATTTTCCGGCCGATGAGCACGCTCTGCGAACTGCCCGCTCCCGTACCTCTGGCACAGGATTGATCCACAAAGATGAAACGCATCGTCTACGGCCTGATTGTGCTGCTGGTGATCCTGCACCAGGACTTCTGGTGGTGGGATGATTCGGAGACGCTGGTGCTGGGGTTCATTCCGATCGGGCTGGCGTGGCACGCCGGAATCTCGATCGCCGCGGGCATCTGCTGGGCGCTGGCGGTGAAGTTCTGCTGGCCCGAGGGCGTTGACGATCTGGATGCGGCCGCGTCCGCCACCGGGCGGCTGAAGGGAGGCGGCCATTGACTTCGGTGCTGATCATCGCCGGCTATCTGGTGCTGCTGCTGCTGCTTGGACTGGCCAGCAACCGCTTTTTCCGCGGAACCGCCACCGACTATTTTCTCGCCTCGCGCGGGATCGGCTCGTTTTTGCTGGTGATGTCGCTGTTCGGCACGACGATGACGGCGTTCGCGCTGATCGGCAGCACGGGCGAGGCATTCAAGGCGGGCATCGGCGTGTACGGGCTGATGGCGTCGTGGTCGGGGATCATCCACTCGGCGTGCTTTTTTCTGGTCGGCATCAAGCTGTGGTCATTCGGCAAGAAGTACGGTTACGTGACGCAGATTCAGTTCTTCCGCGACCGCTTCGAGTCGGACAAATTGGGGCTGCTGCTGTTTCCGATTCTGGTCGGGCTGGTGATCCCGTACCTGCTGATCGGTGTGCTGGGCGCGGGGACGTTCATCCGTCAGACGACGGAGGGTGCGTTTCCCGAGTTCTTTGCCAACTCGGAGGGCGCGGTGCCGGCCAACCTTGGCGCGGCCATCATCTGTCTTGTCGTGCTCATCTACGTTTTCTTTGGCGGTGTTCGCGGCACGGCGTGGGCGAACACCTTTCAAACGCTGGTCTTTCTTGTCCTGGGCCTGGTCGCGTTCATCATTATTGCCGGCAAGCTGGGCGGTCCGGTGCGGGCGACGAAGATGGTGCAGGAGCACTACCCGTCGAAGCTTAAGCGCAGTATCGATGTAAAGGCGGAGGAGCGGTACGCGGCCGCGCTGGCGAAATGGGAGGCGGATCCGCAGCGCGAGGAGGCAAAAAAGCCCAAACCGCCATTCGCCATCTCCAAGCTGCACTTCCTGACGTACATGTTCATTCCGCTGAGCGTCGGGATGTTTCCGCACCTGTTCCAGCACTGGCTGACGGCCAAGTCGGCGAAATCGTTTCGACTATCGGTCATTGCACATCCGCTACTGATCATGGTCGTCTGGCTGCCGTGCGTGCTGCTGGGGGTATGGGCGACGTCGGCGATGGTGGACGGAGTGCTGCTGGTCCCACCAACCGCCAATCCGAACGGCGTGCTGGGAATCATGGTGAACAGGCTGACGGGGACCTGGCTGACGGGGTTGCTGGCGGCGGGGGTGTTGGCGGCGATCATGTCGTCGCTGGACTCACAGTTCCTCTGCGTCGGGAGCATTTTCACCAACGACATCGTCGGGCACTACATCCGGCACGAGAAACTGACCGACGCGCACAAGGTGCTGCTCGGTCGCATTTTTGTCGTCGGCATCGTTGTCGTGACGTATCTGCTGTCGCTCGGGAATCCGCGCAGTGTTTTTGCGCTGGGTGTGTGGACGTTCAGCGGCTTCGCCGGATTGTTTCCGCTCGTCTTTGCCGCTGTGTACTGGCGGCGCGTAACCAAAGCCGGCGCGTATGCGTGCATCCTGACGACGGCCGTAACGTGGTTCGTACTTTTCTGGCGCGCGGACTTCCGGGGCGGCGAGGAGGCACTGTTTCTCGGCATGACGCCGGTAACGACGATCATCGCTGCCTCGACGGCTGCGTTGGTCATCGTATCGCTGCTGACCCGGCCGCCGTCGCCGGAGACGGTGGCGAAGTTCATCCCGCCGCGCCCGTCGCTCGGCGCGCGGGCGAACCCGGCCGAAGCGGTCGCGGCCTGAGTGAATGGGTTCTGTTGCGGCCGCAATAACCCGTGGCCGGGTTGCAAAGGCAAACCGCATGATCCGACCGTTTTGCATCACGCGGCGCGTCGAGTTCGCCGAAACCGATCTGGCGGGCGTGATGCACTTTTCCAACTACTATCGATGGATGGAGGCGGTCGAGCACGCGTTCTGGCGATCGCTCGGGCTGAGCGTGGTGACGGAGCACGACGGCCGGACAATCTCCTGGCCGCGGGTGCTGACGAGCTGCGAGTACTTCGGGCCGGCGCACTTCGAGGACGAGATCGAGCTGCGCCTCCGAATCAGCGGTTTGAGCGAAAAGTCGCTGACCTTTGAGGTCGAGTTTCACAAACAGGGTCTGCGGATTGCCCGCGGCCGACAAAAGGCCGTCTGCTGCGAGATGGTGGGCGGGCAGTTCCGCTCGACGCCGATTCCGGAGGCCATCCGCCGCAGGCTGGAGCCGTTTCATCTCGATGCGGACGACGGGCCGGCCGCGCCGGGCGGAGCCGGACGCTGACCGTCGCCGCGTTTCGATCCGAACGACGCTCTATCAACGGAGAGCTGCATTGAAAACGCTGCTGCCATTCGTGTTCATTCTGGGTGCGGTGCTTTGCTGGGGCGGCTACGTGCCGACGATTCACCACGGTCAGATCGGCTTTCCCGGCAAGGGGCCGATCCGCGCGTTCCTGTTCGTCGGCGTGGCGTACTTCCTCATCGCGGTGATCGTGCCGGGGGTGCTGCTGGCCCTCGGCATGGAGGCGACCGAATTCACGAAAAAGGGCATGTCAATGTCGACGATTGCCGGCGTCCTGGGGGCGCTGGGGGCACTGTGCGTCATCCTTGCGCTCAAGACGGGCGGGCTGCCGATCTACGTTGCGCCGCTCGTCTTTGCCGGGGCACCGCTGGTCAACGTCGTCATCAGCATGATCTGGGACAAGCCGAAGGTCCCGCCGCAGCCGTGGTTCTACGTAGGAATCGTGCTGGCCGCGGTCGGCGCGGCGCTGGTGCTGCGCTTCAAGCCCGCGTGAGGTCATGAGATTGCCACGTTTCATTCGCCGTGTTCGATTTGCATTGGTCTGGGCAGCCGTCGTGTCCGCCGCCGCCGGTCCGGCGCGGCCGCTGCGCGCGGAGCCCGCGGGCGGCGCCGAGCCCGGCGCCGACTGGTCGATGTTCCGCGGAAACCCGCAACTGACGGGCGTGGCGCGGAGCCCGCTGCCCGAGAAGCCGGAGCTGCTCTGGCGGTTCTCGGCCGGGGAGGCGGTCACGTCGTCGGCGGCGATCGTCGGCGATGCGGTTTACGTCGGGAGCGACGACGGGTTTCTCGTGGCGCTGGCGCTGGCCGACGGGTCTGTGCGCTGGAAGCACACGACGGAGAGCGCGGTGCGCTCTTCGCCGGGGGTGTTTGACGGCGTCGTGTATTTCGGCGACGAGGTCGGGCGGTTCTACGCCCTGGACGCCGCGAGCGGCGCGGTGCGGTGGACGTTTACGACCGGCGCCGAGGTCGTCTCGTCCGCCAACCGAATCGGGGAGCGCATTTTCTTCGGGTCGTACGACGGAACGCTCTATTGCCTCGCGCCGGCGGACGGGAAGGTGCTGTGGAAGTTCGAGGCGCAGGACCGCATCCACGGCACGCCGGGGACGGACGGCGAGCACGCGCTGATCGCGGGTTGCGACGGACTGCTGCGCGTGGTGCAGCTGACCGACGGGCAGCAAGTGCGCGAGATCCCGCTCAATGCGTATTCGGGCGCGTCGGCGGCAATCGACGGGCCGCGAGTGTACGTCGGGACGTTCGAGAACGAGGTGCTGGGCATCGACTGGCGAGCAGGCAGCGTCCTCTGGCGGTTTCAGGACCCGGAGCGGCAGTTTCCGTTTCTGTCGTCGGCGGCGGTGACGCGCGAGACGATCTTCATCGGCGGGCGCGACAAGTGCGTGCGGGCGCTGGAGGCGGCGAGCGGCAAGGAGCAGTGGAAGTTCGTCACGGGCTCGCGCGTGGAGTCTTCGCCGGTGGTGGTCGGCGAACGGCTGTTTGTGGGGTCGTCGGACGGGAAGTTGTATGCGCTGCGGCTGCGCGATGGGAGCGAGCAGTGGAGCTTTGAGGCGGGTGCGCCGCTGAGCGCGTCGCCGGCGGTCGGGCGCGGGCGCCTGGTGATCGGCGCGGAGGACGGCACCGTCTACTGCTTCGGGGCGCGGGAGGGCGAGCGCGCCCCCCTGCCGCCGCCGGCGTCTCCCCCAGCGTCGGCGGACCGGCCATGAGGATCGCCTATCTGACGAGCGGCGCGGGCAACATGTACTGCGGCTCGTGCCTGCACGACAACCGGCTGGCGGCGGCGCTGCGGGCGCAGGGGCGCGACGTGCTGTTGGCGGCGCTGTATGCGCCGATTCGCACCGACGAGGAGGACGTGAGCGAGAACCGCGTGTTCTTCGGGGGCATCAACATCTACCTGCAGCAGAAGTCGGCGCTGTTCCGGCGTGCGCCGCGGTTCGTGCACCGGCTGCTGGACAGCCCGAAGTTGTTGCGGAACGTGATGCGGCTGGCGGGCAGCACGGCGCCGGAGGAACTGGGGGAGCTGACGGCCTCGATGCTGCGCGGAGAGTACGGCCCGCAGCACCGCGAACTCGAGCAACTCGTCGAGGCGCTGCGCGTCGTTCGGCCCGCTCTGATTCACCTGACCAACCTCCTCGTCGTCGGGCTGGCGCGGCCGCTGCGCGCCGAGTTCGGCATCCCGATCATCTGCAACCTCAGCGGCGAGGATATCTTCCTCGACAAGCTGCCGGAGCCGTGGCGGTCGCGCGCGGAAGAGTTGATCCGCGACCGCTGCACGGCCGTCGACGGGTTCATCGCGCTGACACAGTACTATTCCGAGGCGGCCAGACGCCGCTTCGGGCTGCCGCCGGAGCGGGTTCATGTCGTGCCGCCCGGTATCAACCTCGACGGCTACGAGTCGCTGGCCGCGCCGCCGCCGCCACCGTTCACGATCGGGTACATGGCGCGGCTGTGCCACGATAAGGGACTGCACCTGCTGTGCGAGGCGTTCGATCGGCTGCGCGACGAGGGGCGGAACTGCCGGCTGCGCGTGGCCGGAACGCTGCCGCCGCAGGACCGGGCGTATTTCGAGCAGGTCCGCGCGCGGATGACGCGGCACGGCGGGGCGTTCGGGCACCTGGGCGAGGTGGACCACGCGGGCAAGCTGGCGCTGCTGGGCTCGCTGCATGCGTTTTCGATGCCGACGGTGTATCTGGAATCGAAGGGGCTCTCGGTGTACGAAGCGCTGGCGGCGGGCGTGCCGGTGGTGCAGCCGCGGCATGGGGCGTTTCCGGAGATCATCGAGGCGACGGGGGGCGGGCTGCTGTGCGCGCCGAACGATCCGGCCGACCTGGCGCGAATCCTGGCGCAGTTGATGGATGATGCGGCGCTGCGCGCGCGGCTGGCGGAGAGCGGCCGGCGCGTGGTGCGCGAGCGATTTACGCACGAGGTGATGGCGGAGCGGACGTGGGCGGTGTATGAACAGGTCGTGCACGCGGCAACGCGCGTGGGGTGAGTTTGTCGCGTCGCGCGGTACCCGGCGAGGGAATGATGGCCGTTGAACTGGTCGCCGAGTCGCTGAGCAAGGAGTACGCGGGCGCGAACGGTCCGCTGGGTGTACTGCGGGAAGTGTCGTTTCGGTTGAGTCAGGGCGAGTCGGCGTCGGTCACGGGTCCGTCGGGCAGCGGCAAGAGCACGCTGCTCAACATCCTCGGCGCGCTCGAACCCCCCACTGCCGGGCGGGTGAAGCTCGGCGACCGCGATCCGTTTGTGCTGGGGGAGGCCGAACTCGCAGCGTATCGCAACCGCTCGGTGGGATTCGTTTTTCAGGACCACCTGCTGCTGCCGCAGTGCTCGGTGCTGGAGAACGTGCTGGTGCCGACGCTGGTCGTGCCGCATGAGCCGGCCGTGTTGCAGCGTGCGCGCGAGTTGCTCGATCACGTCGGCCTGGCGGAGCGGCTCGAGCACCGCCCGGCGGAGCTGTCGGGGGGCGAGCGGCAGCGCGTGGCGATCGCGCGGGCGCTGATCAACCGTCCGCTGCTGCTGCTGGCGGACGAGCCGACGGGAAACCTGGACGCGACGACGGCGGCAACGGTGGCGGACCTGCTGCTGGAGCTGCACCGGCAGGAGCAGACGATCCTGATCATCGTGACACACAACCCAGCGCTGGCAGAGCGATGCGCGCGGCGCTTCGAGTTGGTCGAGGGTCGAATGCGCGAGGCGTGACGGCCGCTGTGCGACTGCGCGCGGGGACGTGCCGGCGAGATTGGCGACTCCATCTGGGAAGGGACGATTTGCGACTGCGGACGATTCAACGCCGTAGCCTGACATATCACTGGCGCATGCACGTGGCCGTGGCGCTGGGGACGGCCGTCGGTACGGCCGCGCTGGGCGGCGCGCTGCTGGTCGGGGACTCGATGCGTGGGAGCCTGCGGGCGCGGGCACTGGAGCGGCTGGGGCGGATCGAGTGCGCGATGATCGCGGACCGATTCGTCCATGCGGAATTGGCCACACAGGTCGCCGCCGATCCGGAGTTTGCACACAGCGGCGCGACGCTCTGCCCGGCGCTGCTCCTGCGCGGAAGCGTCGCCCACGCCGGCACCGGCCGCCGCGCCAACCGCGTCACGCTGCTCGGCGTCGACGAGCGCTTCGACGAGTTCAGCGCGGGCGATCCACCCGCGCCCTCGTTCACCCCGCCGGATGATCGCTCCGTCGTGCTCAATGAAACGCTGGCGGCCGAGATCGGCGCCGCCGTCGGCGACGACGTGCTGGTGCGGCTCGGCCGGCCCGGAGACGTTCCGACCGAACTGCTGCTCGGGCGGCGCGACGAGACGGTCGCGTCGCTGCGGCTGACCGTGAGCGCGATCGTGCCCGCGTCCGGGCTGGGCGTGTTTGCCGTCAGTCCGCAGCAACGGCCGCCACTCAATGCATATCTGGCGCCCGCAGCGTTGCAACGCGCCGCCCAGCAGCGTGGGCAGATCAACGCACTATTCGTCGGAGCTGACGGCGGTAACAGCGCAGGCCGATCCATCATCGCCACAGGAGCGCTTGAATCGGCTCTGGCGGCGCACCTTTCGCTCGACGACGTCGGGCTTCGCCTGCGCGTGGACGACCAGCGCGCGTACATCTCGCTGGAGAGCGGACGGATGTTGATCGAGCCCGCGGTGGCGGCAGCGGCCGAGTCGCTCGGTGACGCCGTCGGCGCCCGCCCGGCGCCGATCATCACCTACCTCGCCAACACGATCGAACTCGCCGGTCCCGTGCACCGGAAGGATTCCCTGCCGATTCCGTACAGCGTGGTGGCGGCGGTGCCGCAGGGCGACCAGTGGCCGGGGCCGCCGCTTTCGCTGATTGACGGCACGCCCGCGCCGCCTCTCTCCCACGGCGAGATTCTGCTCAACGAGTGGGCTGCCACGGCACTGGGAGCGAATGTCGGCGACAAAGTGGGGCTTTCGTACTACGTCACCGCTCCGGGCGGGCAACTCCAAACAGAGAACGCGACATTTGCCCTGCGCGGCATCGTTGCGCTCACGGGCCCTGCGGCTGACCCCGGCTTTACGCCCGAGTATCGCGGCATCACCGACGTGCAGCGGCTCTCCGACTGGGAGCCCCCCTTCCCGGTCGACCTGTCGCTCATCCGCCGTGAAGACGAAGCGTACTGGGACGAGCAGCGAACGACGCCGAAGGCATTCGTCGGCCTTGACGACGGTCTGCGGCTATGGGCGCGCGAGGCGGAGCGCTTCGGCCGCTGGACCGCGATTCGTTATTACCCCGCGCGCGGCGGTGCGCCCCCCCCACCGCCAGATGCGCCATCTGCGCTGGCGGCGCGCGTCGAGCGCGAGTTGCTGTCGCGCCTCTCACCCGCGGCCGTGGGGCTGAACATCCTGCCGCTGCGGGCGGATGCGCTGCGCGCCGGGGCGGGCAGCACGGACTTCGGCGGGCTGTTCATCGGCTTGAGCCTGTTTCTGATCGCGTCGGCGGCAATGCTGGTGGCACTGCTGTACCGGCTGGGCGTGGAGCGGCGCGCGGGGGAAATCGGGCTGCTATTGGCACTGGGGCATCGGCCGCGCACGGTATCGCGCATGTTTCTCGGAGAAGGAGCGATCGTGGCAGCGCTGGGCGCGGCGGTCGGGGCATGCGCGGCGGTCGGGTACGGTTGGTTGATGCTGGCGGGGCTGCGAACCTGGTGGTCGGCGGCCGTCAGTGCGCCGTTCCTGCGGCTGTACGTTTCGCCTGTGAGCCTGGGTGCGGGCGTAGCGGCCGGATTTCTGGTGGCACTTCTTTCGATCACATGGTCCTTGCGCGGGCTGGCCCGCCAGGCACCGCGCGCGTTGCTGGCAGGTGCTGTCGCGGGGGATGGACGCGGGCGCAGGCGTCGCCGACTGGGACCGTGGATCGCGGCGGGCTCGGCAATCTGCGCGGTGATCGCCTTGCTCGCGTCGCGCAGCGCGGACAGCGCAGCACGCGCCGGGGCGTTTTTCGGCAGCGGCGCCGCGTTGCTCGTCGCTGCCCTGGCCCTGATCGCGGTCTGGACCGGGCGGACGTATGTCGCGCCTGTCGCCGCCGGACGCCTTGCGCTGGTGCGGCTCGGTACGCGGAACGCGCGGCGCAGCCCGGGGCGTACGCTGCTGACGTGCGGGCTGATTGCGTCGGCGACGTTTGTCATCGCGGCGATTGGCGCGTTTCGCGTGGAGAGCAGCGAAGACGCGCTGCGGCGTGACGGGGGCGGCGGCGGGTACGCGCTGCTGGGGGAGGCAGACGTGCCGCTGCAATACGATCCGGACTCGGCGGCCGGTCGGCGCGCGCTGGGGTTTTCTCAAGAGGATGAGAAGCAACTGGCCGAGGTGCGCTTTGCGGCGCTGCGGCTGCGCGAGGGCGACGAGACGAGCTGTCTGAATCTGTATCTGCCGAAGCAACCGCGGCTGTTGGGTGCGCCGGCGGAGTTCGTGCGGCGCGGGGGGTTTTCGTTTTCCGCATCGCTGGCGGAATCGCGTGATGAGCGCGAGAACCCGTGGCTGCTGCTGGAGCGCGCGGGCGGCGACGGCGTCATTCCGGTGATCGGTGATGCGAATTCGGTGATGTGGCAGCTTCACTCCGGGCTGGGCAAAGAAATTACGATCACCGATCAGCAGGGGCGGCCGGTGCGTTTGCGGTTTGTCGCATTGCTCAAGGGGAGCGTGCTGCAGGGCGAACTGATCGTATCGGAAGAGGCGTTGCTGCGGCTGTTTCCCTCCACGAGCGGCTACGGGTACTTTCTGATCGAAGCGCCGGCTGCACGCGCGGCGGACGTCGAGTCGCTGCTGGAGGAGCGGTTGAGCGGGTTCGGGTTTGACACGACGTCGACGCTTGAACGACTCGCCGCATTGAATGCCGTGCAGAACACATACCTGAGCACGTTTCAGGTTCTGGGGGGGCTGGGGCTGGTGCTGGGGACGCTCGGGCTGGCGGCCGTGCAGCTCCGCAACATTTGGGAGCGGCGGCGCGAACTCGCGGTATTGCGGGCGCTGGGCTATCCGCGGCGCGCATTGGGCCGGCTGGTGCTGAGCGAGCACGCGCTGTTGCTGCTGCTCGGGCTGGGCGTCGGCTGCGTCGCAGCGTCGATCGCGGTGTCGCCGCAACTGGTCAGCGCGGCGGGGGCGGCGCCGTGGCGATCGGTGGGGTTGACGCTGGCGGCGGTCGTGGTCGTTGGAATGTTGTCGGGATTGATCGGGCTGCGTACCGTCAATCGCGCGCCGCTGCTCAAGTCGCTGCGCAGCGAGTAGAATTGCCGCGAATGCGTGGGCCGTGGGTAACCGGTCTCTCGAACGGGGAGTGTGCAGATGCGTGTCACTCGTTTGGCGGCGTGGTGCGTGGCGATTTTTTGGGGCAGTGCGGCGGTGTTTGCAGAATTGCCGTGGCCGCAGTGGCGCGGGCCGACGCTGAACGGCGTCTCTCCCGCAACCGGCCTGCCGCTCGAGTGGAGCGAGTCGCAGAACATTCGCTGGAAGGTGCCGCTGCCGTCGTGGAGCGCTGCGGCACCGATCGTCGCGGGTGATCGCGTGTATGTCGTGTCGCCCGCGGCGCCAGAGGAGCAGCCGGGTGAGGACCGCGTGGGGCGGCGGTTTCGGCCGGGCGTTGGGCGCGAGAACCCCGGCGGGCGCGACATCCTGCTCTTCTGCTTCAATCGCACCGACGGATCGCTCCGCTGGAAGCAGACCGTCGCCGACGGCAACCAACTCTTCGGCAAGCAGAACCTCGCCTCGCCATCGCCGGTGACAGATGGCGAGCACGTCTGGGTGCTGACGGGTACGGGCCACGTCACGGCGCTCGATCTGGACGGCAAACAGCTCTGGCAGCGGGCGTTGCAGACGGATTACGGCGAGTTCGGTCTCTACTGGGGGTACGGGGCGTCGCCGCTCCTCTACAAAGACAGGCTGATCATCCCCGTGCTGCACGGAGCGGTGACTGACGACCCATCATACGTGCTGGCGCTGGACAAGCGGACGGGCGAGACGCTGTGGAAGGTCGAACGGCCGACGAAGGCGGAGAAGGAATCGCCGGACTCGTACACGACGCCAACGATGCTGCACTACGACGGCCGCGACGAGATCATCGTCAGCGGCGGCGACGTGGTCACGGCGCACGACCCGCAGACCGGCCGCGAAGTCTGGCGCTGCGGCGGTCTGAACCCGGACAACGCGGGGAACTATCGTCTTTGTGCGTCGCCGGTGGCCATGAACGGTGTGGTAGTGGTTCCGAGCCGCGTGCGGCCGCTGATCGCGGTCCGTGGCGGCGGCAGCGGGGACGTGACGGCGACGCACCTGGCGTGGACGCTCAATCGCGGCGGACCCGACGTGCCGTCGCCCGTCTGCGACGGCAAGTACGTCTACCTTGTCGACGATCGGGGCGTGGCGCACTGCCTCGATTTGGAGAGCGGTAAGGCCGTCTGGGGGCCGGAGCGGCTGGAGTCGGGCACGTATAGCGCATCACCCATCCTGGCCGACGGCCGCCTCTATGCGATCAACGAAACAGCGGTTACCACCGTGCTGCTGGCCGGGCCGGAGTTTAAGGTGCTGGCGACGAACGAACTCGACGACGGCTACACGCTGGCATCGATCACCCCGGCCAACGGCGAGCTGTATGTGCGTACGTCTAGTCACCTGTACTGCATCGCTCGCGGCACGGAGAGGTAAGTGGCTGCGAATGCGGGCGATATCGGCCGACCTCACGAGCCCATCAGATTGACGCAGATCATCTTGTCGAGGTTTCGCGCGTAGAGTCGGCCGGCGTGCAGGACGGGGATCGACCAGCAGCGGCCCTTGAGCAGATCAACCTTTGTCACCGGCTCGAAACCCGCCGGTGTCGCCGGTGCAATCCGCAATTCGCCCTTTTCGGTCAGCAGCAGGATGTGGCCGTCGGCAATGATAATCGTGCCGTTTTGCAGCCGCGGCTTCTTCCACTCCTGTTTGCCGGTGAGGAAGTCGACGCAGTGCAGCGCCTTTTCGTCGCTGCCGTAGAGCTTGCCCTCGAAGAGTACGGGGGTCTGAAACTTGTTGAGCATGATCGTGCTGCGCCAGACCTCGTCGAGGGCAAGGCGGTCGCCATCGCGGCGAATCTTGTAAACGCCGCAGCCTGTCTTATAACCCGAACCGATGAACAGATGCCCGTCATGGTAGATCGGCGTGGCGGCGTTAACGTCCCAGTCGGTCTTCCACGGCATGGTGCAGACTTCGCGGCCGGTGGCGGCTTCGGCGATGGCGACGGTCTGGGCGAGGAACCCGGCCACGTAGCGCGTGCCGTCAAAGGTGAAGGGCAGCGGCGTCGCGTAGCCGGGGCCGTCACTCGTCAGCTTCCACACCTCTTCGCCGGATTGCTTGTTCACCGCCAACAGGCCGCCGTTACCCTTTCCGGGTGAAAAGATCGCCAGCTCGCCGTCGACCGTGACGGAGCTGCTGTAGCCCCATTGTGGTTTGTCGTTGAAGGTGAGCTTCCACACGTCCTTGCCCGTCTCGGCGTCGGCGCAGAGGACGGTGCCATTCGCGCCGAAGACATAGACGCGCCCGTCGTTGACGGTGGGCGTGGCGCGGGTGCCGTCGCCGAACTGGTCCTTGAACTCGGGCTCAAACGCATTGCGCCAGATTTCGCTGCCGCTCGTGGCGTCGAGGCAGAGCAGCACGGCCTGATCACCTTCGTTGGCGCAGGTGTAGAGCCGCTCACCAACCGCGGCGAATGAGCTGAACGAAGGG
>CAZNDQ010000031.1:0-16321 GCA_964571825.1 uncultured Planctomycetales bacterium
TGCGGCGCTGGCGGGCGAGCGGTCGTCGGCGGCGCGGCTGCTGGGGTGGCTCGATACGCAGGAGATGGAGCAGTTGGAACTGCACCGCGGCGATGTGGTCGAGGTGGGCGACGGCGTGCAGTTGGAGGTGTTGTGGCCGCCGCGGGTGGGGCATGGGCCGCGGTTGTCGACGAACGATGCGTCGCTGGTGGTGCGGCTGACGTACGGTGGGAGGAGCATGCTACTTTGCGGCGATATCGAGGCGGGGCCGCAGTCGCACCTGCTGGAACACGACCGTGAGCGGCTGCGGAGCGACGTGGTCGTGCTGCCGCATCACGGGAGCGTCGAGGCGACGACGGCGGCGTTTGTCGAGGCGGTGGCGCCGCAGTGGGTGATTCGCTCGTCGGGGGAGGCGATGAGCCGGACGGGGCGGGCATTGCGGGAGATCGTGCGCGGATATTCGTATCTGTCGACGGCGGATGACGGGGCGATCCGCGTCGAGCTGCATGAGGACGGCATTATCTGTCGGGCGCGGCATCCGGCTGGGCGATAGGCGCGGCGCGCGGCGGCTCGTCGGCAGCGCGGTCGGCGGCGACAGCGAGGCGAGTGCTCCCCCACCACCAGCGCAGCATCAGCGCGAGCACGGCGAGGCCGGCGAGGAACGTTGCCAGAAACACGAGGACCGCCCACGGCTGGGGACTGACGGTCCAGTCATCGAGGCGGAAGTACGCGGCGAGGTAGGCCTGGCGGACGACTTCGCGCCCGGCGGACATGCCGAAGAGGGTAGCGAACATCAGCGCGGCCGAGATGAGCGTCCAGCGGAGCACGTCGGCTTCGAGGGCGGCGCGGATCATCATCCAGAGCATGAGCAGCGAGGCGAGGATGGCGAGCATCCAGGCGATGCTGCCGGCGCCGCCGGCGAGCGGGTTGAGGAGGCGGGTGCGGGCGGCGTCGCTGACGGCGAGGAGGAACCAGAGTCCGTCGGCCATCTGGGCAAAGGTGGCGATGACGGCGGTAGACATGCCGCGCGTGACGAGAGTGCGGCCGAGGCCGGGCTCGCCGCGGCGTCGCCAGAGGTATTGGCCGAGGCAAGCGAAGCCGAGGCCGCTGACGGCGGTGGCGCCGATGACCATGTGCAAGTAGCGCGGAAGGAACTGCGGCGAGGAGACGTGAAGGACGCGGTCGTGGTTGATCACGGTGCGCCACTGCTGGGGCTCAATGGCGATGACGGCGTTGCCGGAGAAGACGTAGCCGATGGCGAGGACGAGGGCGAGGATGAGTGCGGCGCCCAGGGCGCGTCCGGCGCGGGCCGCGGCGGACGGGCGCGACTGCCAGCGGCGGACGAGGTAGATGCCGTAGAAGGCGAGCAGCAGCGCGGCGAGGATGCCGAGCCAGAAAGGGCCGATGAGGACGTTTGCGGTGTAAAAGAACTGCGGGTAGAGCACCTGGACGAAGAGCAGCGGCGCGACGCCAAAGGTGATGGTGAAGCTGAGCGCGATGGGCAGGGCGCCGGTGAGGACGTGTGCGAGACGGGCCCGTCCGGCGACTTCGCAGCCAAGGAGGACGGCGCTGCCGCCGAGCACGAGGTTCATGAAAAGCACGTGCAGGGTGAACGTGAGGTTCATCAGCCAGACGAAGAGCCAGGCGGCGCCGGGGATGCCGGCGGCGTCGGGCAGCGGCAGCGGCGGGATGTCACTCGCCTGCGCGAGCATAGAGGGGATCACGCTTCTGCACCTCTTCGATCAGGTACTCGGCCAGGTCGGCGCGGTCGCGGTCGTTGCCAAAGAGCGGCGGCATGAAGCTCTTGAGTTCGTGGAGGCGGTCGAGGTTGAAGGCGATGGTCTCGCGCTGCCAGCCGCGGATGAGGGGTCCAACGGCGTTGGCCTGCTCGTGATGGCAGGCGGCGCACTGGGCGGCATAGATGAGGCGGCCGCGCTCGAGGGCGCTGAGCGCGTCGGCGTCGCGGCCCCAGGCGGCGAAGCGAGCCCAGGCGTGATGTCCGTCGGGGCCGCGGGCGAAGAAACCGTCGCGGTCGATGGCGGCGCCCTCGTCGGGCGTGTACTGATTGACGTAAAGCACCTGATTGACGAGCCAGGGCTTGCGGATGCCCTCGCGGACGAACTCCATGGCGCCGGTGGCGAGGAAGGCCAGCGCCGCGAGTGTCAGCGAGGTCGGGAGGTTGACGTAGAGGCCGCGCCAGGCGACGGCGAAGAGGGCGTAGACGCCGAGGATGGCCGAGACGACGGCGGCGAAGAGGAAGAACATCTGCATGGTGATGGCGCCGCCGACGGCGAGGTTGCGCGAGGCGAGGGGCACGTGGTGAAACCACCACAGTCCGCAGGGCACCATCAGCACGAGCGGGACGAGGTAGAGCGCGGCGTAGCGAACGACGCGGAGGCGTTCGTGGCGGTCGAAGAGGCGGTAGTTCCAGCCCTTGTCGTGCGGCGCTTCCGGCTCGGGGAGCGGTTCGTCGCTGCCTTCGACAACGCGCGAGCGCTGGAGGTTGACGACGATCATCGCGCCGAGGCCGGCCGTGGCGAGGGCGGCGATGCTGCGGATGACGAGGCTGGGCCAGAACGTCGGGTTGAAGAAGCCGTCCCAGACGCTGCGTGATTCGAGCCAATCGCCGGGGGTGAGCATGAAGCCGATGATGCCGGTGATGACGACGAGGCTCATCCAGGAGGCGCCGGCGTAGATCCAGCCGACGAGCACGTGGCGGCGCGGCGAGAGCGTGTCCCACGTTGTGTAGTAGATATACCCGGCGGCGATCTCGACGAAGAAGAAGATCCACTCGACGGCCCAGGCCCAGACGAAGACGTGGATGAGCAGCGAAGTGGCGCGGGGAGAAAAGACGCTGATGGTGAACCAGATGCCGACGCCGGTGACGGCGCCGGCGATGAAGGGCAGGAGGATGATGAACTTGCTGTTGCGACGGAGGAAGGCGAGGAGTACGTCGTCGCCGCGGCGGCGGGCCCACGTTTCGGTGACGGCGTTGAAGAGGCCGGCGCCGACGGCGAGGTGCGCGATGACGACGTGGACGATGGCGACGAGAGCGATGAGCATGCCGCCGCCGAGCTGCGGCAGGTGCCATTGCGGGTAGTCCATGGTCGATCCCGGTCGGCGAGACCCGGTGCGGCGAGCGCTACCGCGAACCGCTCAAGAACCGCGCCGGCGAGTGAGTATAGGATTCGCGTGCAGCGCAGACAAAAGGGCGGGTCGGCGACGCCCGCCCTCTTGTCGAGAGTTCTCTTGCGCGGCCAGCGGCCGCGTCGAATCAGCGCGTTGTGCGGCGGCGGAGCGTCAGGCCGGCGCCGCAGAGCATGGTCAGCCCGAGAAGGTTGAGGCTCGCGGTGCCGCCGCTGCAACCGCAGCTCCCCTGCCCCACCGGCTGTCCGGCGGGTTCTTCGCAGGCGTCGCCGATGCCGTTGCCGTCGGCGTCCGCCTGGTCGGGATTGAACAGGTTGCAGTTGTCGATGCAGTTGGGCACGCCGTCGCCATCGTCGTCCCCGGCGTCCTCGGGCACGCCGCAGCCGCAGGCGCCGACGTCGAGCTTGGCGGGGTCGTTCGGGCAGCCGTCATTGCAGTTGGGCGTGCCGTCGCCGTCGGAGTCGGCGTCCGAGACGCCGCAGCCGCAGGCACCGGGGGCCGTCTTGTTCGGATCGTTGGGGCAGCCGTCGTTACAGTTTGGCGTGCCGTCCATGTCGGAGTCGGTGTCGGCGACGGCGCAGCCGCAGACGCCGGGCGCTATCTTGCCGGGATTGTTCGGGCAGCCGTCGTTGCAGTCGGCGGTGCCGTCCATGTCGGAGTCGGTGTCGGCGACGGCGCAACCGCACTGACCGGGTTCCGTCTTGGCGGCGTTGAGTGGGCAGCCATCGTTGCAATCAGGCGTACCGTCCATGTCGCTGTCCTCGTCGGAGACGCCGCAGCCGCAGACGCCGGGTTCGGTCTTGTCGGCATCGTCCGGGCAGCCGTCGCAGTCGTCGGGCGAGTCGTCGCCGTCCATGTCGGGGTCGCAGTCGTCGGGCACGCCGTTGGTATTGCAGTCGTTCAGGTCAAGCTGGCACTCGTCGGGGACGCCGTCGCTGTTGCAGTCGTCGCTGGTGGCGTCGTCGATGTCGCAATCGTCAGGAATGTCGTTGCCGTTGCAGTCATCCTCGCACTCGTCGGGGATGTCGTTGCCGTTGCAGTCGTCGCTGATGGGGTCGGTCTCGAAGTGGAGCGACCAACTGTCGATCGTGCCGGTGTCGCCGGCCTCGGCATCGATGACTTTGATCGTCCAGAGGCCCGAGCGCTCCATACCATCGAAGGCGGCGAGCAACTGGTTCGGGATGTAATTCGGCGGCGAAACGAAGACGCCGCCCATCGGCTCGACGAGGATGTTTTCGATCGGCTCGTCGCCTTCGTCGTCCATGATGCAGGCGAAGCCGTTGGCAGTGTTGCCGAGCGGGAGCGTCGGATGGCCCGGGCGGTCAATGATCGTGACGGTCTGGCCCAGATGGGTGATCTGCACGGTGATCTCGCCGGCAAACGTGTGGGTGATGTTCACGCCGACGTTGACGTCGAGGATCGGGCCGGTGGTGTTGGTGACGTTGAAGCTGTGCGACACGCCGTTGGCGTCGTTGTCGGGGATGGCAAGGGAACCGGCGTTGATATTGACGACAACGGTGCCACCGTTGATGTCGATATCATCGTCGATGCTGTTGCCGTTGCAGTCGGGCCCGCCGGCCCGCGCCGCGCCCGCCGAGGCGAGGGTGCAAAGCAGTGCGAACAGGCCGAACTCCCGCCGAAAAGATGTCAAACACCGGTGCATGATGGGTCCTCGAACAGGCCGCGCGGCCGGCGTCGGCGCACGGAAACAGCGCCACCGGAACGCGCGACAGAACAAGAAGTTACGACGACGAAGCCTCCTCGCCCTCTACCCGGAAAGGCATGGGTCCCCTCTGACGTATTCATAGTCTAGGCTGAGCGATTGCGTCTGGACAAGCGTCGATCGTGCCGGCGACGCCGATTCCGCGCGGCGGCTTTGTACGCACAAGCAGTCGGGGCGATTCCCGGACTTTGCCCGGATTTCGGCGTTCGTGCCGTGCCGCGGGCGAACTGGCGAGACTATGCCGATTGTGCGGCGTTGCGGCGACGTACGCGGGTGCGGGCGGTCCGGAAACCGCCGAGGCCGACCAGGCCCATCAGCCCGAAAGATTCGAAGCCGAACATGCCACAGTCAAACATGCTGAAGAGGTCGAAGATCGACTGCGGCTCGACCACCGGGTCGAACGAGTTGAATTCGTCGGCGATCCGCTGCTGGATCGAGTCGCCCGGCAGATCGGGATCGACGGTCTCGAGCGTTTCGGCGAGGCGGATGAACGACTCGCCGGCGGCGATGGCGACGCCGACGCCCTCGTCGTTGCCGAGCGCCTTGAGCCGCAGCCGCGCGGTGAGCTGGTACTCCTCGCCGACGTTCACCTCGTAGGCGTAGGGCAACAGAATCTGCGGGAAGAAGGCGACGAAGAACCGCTCGAACTGCGGGAACTCGCCGGCCAGTTCCAGCGTCGGCATCTGCAGCGTGGCCAGCGAGCCCTGCGTCGTGATGTTGATCGCGCCGTTTTCGCCGCCGCCGACCTCGATCGTACCGACGAGGACGGTGGACGTCGGGCCGTCTTCGCGTTCGAGTTCGATCTCGAAGCCGAGCAGGATTTCGGTCTCAGAGAAATCATCGCTGTCGAGGCTCCAGAGCGCCAGAACGCCGTTGAGAAAGAATTCGCCGGTGACGAGCGCCTGCTCGCCCTCCGCCACGCCGGTCTCGGCGGTCGTGACGACGACGCTGCGGGACTCGAAGGCGTCGCCGAACAATTCCTGATAGGTTTCCGGGTCGATGGACCAGGTGGCAAGTTCGCCGCCGAACCCGGCGATGAGGAAGAGCTGCGTGGGGTTGATCGGATCGGTGAAGAACGACTCGGCCGTGCCGTAGGCGGTGGGGTCGCCGTCGACGATCGCCGAGTTGTCGAGGACAGCCTCGGCCGTGTCCTTCTGGCCGCTGGGGACGTTTTTCGTGTCGTTGGTGGTCGTCGACAATTCATCGTCGACGTATTGCAGGATGTTGACCTGGAGCTGAGCGCTGAGGTCGAGCAGCTCGGCGCGGGCAGCCGCGGCGAAAGCGGAAAGCACGGTCACGAAGACACCGATGGTGACGTTTCGCATCATAAGTCGCACCTGGTAATGAGGTTGCACCTGCATGGGGCCGACGGCGTGTCGGGCCAGCCGTTGTCCGGCCGGGGCGGTGCGCCGGTCCGCCCAGCCATGATCCTGTCCGTCTCGGTGAGCCCTATGGGGCAAGTGTACGCCCGGAAACGTGTCAAGTCGAGTCCGGGGTCGGCCGGGACGCGACCGAGGTTGGGGGGGGCGGGCCGGGGGTGTCAGGATCGCGGCAACCGGCCGTTGCTCTGGACGTGGTCGCGGTACCAGCGGATCGTGTTGGGGATGCCGGTCGAGTAGGGGACGGTGGACTGCCAGTTCAGTTCGCGGCGGGCTTTTTCGGTGCTGAAATAGCAGCGACGGCCGATGAGCCAGACGGCGTAGCGGGTGATCATCGGCGGCTTGCGCGTGCGGAAGAGGTGGCCGAAGATCTCGAGGATGAACGCCGCGTTGTGGGCGAGTTTGTAGGGCACCTGGCGTTCGACGGGCGGCGCGCCGAGTTCGTCGGCGAGCATGTTGTAATACTGACGCTGAGTCATCTCGCCGTCGTTGCTGCAGTTGTAGGCCTGTCCGACCGCGTTTTCGGCGTCGGTGGCGATGATGGCACCCTCTGCGGCGTTGCCGGCGTAGACGACGTTGAGGCGGTTGTTGCCGTCGCCGATCAGTTTGGCCTTGCGCGTTTTGATCATCATGGCAAGGCGGGCGATGGTGGTGCGGTCACGCGGGCCGTAGATCCAACTCGGGCGGATGACGGTGGCGCGGATGCGGCCGGCGTGGTGCGCCTCCCAGACCAGCTTTTCGGCCTCGACCTTGGCGCGGGAATAATAGCTCCAATTGTGCAGGTTGACACCGAGCGGCGCGGTTTCGTCGAAAACTTTGCCCTCGCCGTCGACGTGCCCGTAGACGCTGATGGAGCTGATGTGCAGGAGGCGGCGGACGCCGGCCTGCGCGGCCGCGTCGATGACGTTGCGCGTGCCGTGTATGGTGATGTCGACGAACTCCTGCCACGGGCCCCAGTCGCCGACGCGCGCCGCGGCGTGGAAGATGTTGGTGACGCCGCGGCAGGCATGCTGCAGCGATTCGGCGTCGGTGATGTCGCCCTCGACGAGTTCGACGCCCTGGCTGCGGAGCCACTCGGTGTTGCTGCCGCGGCGGACAAGCGCGCGGACCGGCCGGTCGCGCAAGCGAAGCTGCTCGACGATGTGGCTGCCCAGAAGTCCCGTTCCGCCGGTGACCAACTCCATCCCATCGTCCTCGTTGGGAACTGATGTCGGGGGCAGAATAGAAATGGCCGCGCGAAGCGTCAAGCGGACGAGTCATTCGAGCAGGTTGTCGCGGATGCGCTGCTGCTCGCGGTATTCGAGGCCCATCGCCTTGAGGTAGTGGTGGATGCCGCCGGCGGCGTCAATGTCCTCGAAGATGGCGTTGATCCAGCGGTACTGCGAGACCTCGCCGATGCCGCCGCTGAGGTTGTATTCGGCGCGGATGACACGGCGGTCGACGCCGAGCAACTCAAGGAGAATGAAGGACATCATCCCGGTGCGATCCTGGCCGGCCGTGCAGTGGTAGAGCAGCGGCAGGTGGTCGACATCGGCCATCAGCCGCAGCGTCTCGGCGATTGATTGCTGGTTGCGCGCGGCCATGCGGCGGGCGTTGTGCGCGGGATCGTCGGCAATCTTGTCGCGCGGAGGGATGAAACGGTGCAGGCGCATGTCGGCGGCGGCCTGCACGCAGGCGGGATCGGCGTCCTCGTCGCCGCCGTCGATCATCATGCGATTACGGAAGTCGATGACGGTGACGACGCCGAGGCGCTGGAAGTTTTCGCAGCCCTCGTCGGTCAGGTCGCGCAGGCGGCCCGAGCGATAGACCACGCCCCAGCGCACGCGGCGCCCGTCCCAGGTGGGATAGCCGCCGAGATCGCGCGGGTTGTTGACGCCAGGCAGCGGCAGCGCGCGCGGGTGGTCGGGCGGATGCAGCAGTGCTTCGATCGCGTCGGGGGTCAGGTCCGGCATCCACTCGGGGTTGTGCGAGAGATCGATCGGGCGGTCGAGGCGGAGGTACCAGGCGCCGGCAGCGGAGGCGCCCGCGACGAGCAGCAGCGCCAGGACGATGGCGATGGCGCGGCCGGGGCCGCGCGCGCGGGGGGCGGCAGCGGAAGGCGCGGCAGATTCCGGCGGTCGATCATCGGGCAGGCTGGTCGCAGGTGCGTCCACGGCGGGTTGCGGCTCCACGTGCAGCGCGAATGGCCGAATTCAACGTCGACCCGTTGCGCGTTCGCACGTGATTATCCGCTCGCTGGTCAGGGGGTCAAGCAGATTGCGGTGCCGCGCCGCGTTTGATTGTTCGCCGCGGCAGTCGATAGAATCAGATGAGACGAGTTGCCGCGCTGCCGGAGGCGCCGCGACGCGGGAATTGAGGTCGGCATGGCATCGAGCGCGCGGGACAAGGAAGTGAAACTCGAGACCGTCGAGCCGGTCGGCAAGCGCGTGCTGATCCGCAAGGACGAGGACAAGAAGAAGACCAAGGGCGGGATCGCGCTGCCGGACAAGATCGAGATTCCGACGCTGACGGGGAGGATTGTTTCGGTCAGCGCGCTGGTCGCGGCGGACGACGAGTATCCGATCCGGCAGTACGACAAAGTGCTGTTCAACCCGAAGAACGCGATCCCGGTGGACTTCGACACGGGCAACCAGCTCTTCGTCGTGCCGATCGAAGACATCGTGGCGGTGTTTCGCAAGCAATAGCCGGGGGCGGTCCGCCGCCAGAGGAGCATCTCCGCTTGGAGCCGAGCCGCAACTTTCCGCTGCCGCCGCGTGCACTGGTCGGCGTGCTGCACGCGCTGGCGCTGCCGGGCTCGGCGCGCGGGCGAGAGCCGATGTCGCGGGTGATTGAGCACAGCGTCGGGGAGGCGCGGCTGCTGGCGGACTGCGGCTTCGACGCGCTGATCGTGGAGAACTTCGGCGACGCGCCGTTTCACCCGGACCGCGTGCCTGCGCACACCGTCGCCGCGATGACGCTGCTGGTGCAGGCGGTGCGGCAGACGGTCGAACTGCCGATCGGAGTGAACGTACTGCGGAACGATGCGCTGGCGGCGCTGGCGGTGGCGTCTGCGGCGGGCGCGGCGTTCATCCGAGTCAATGTGCTCTGCGGAGTCTACGCGACGGATCAGGGGACGATCGAGGGGCGGGCGCACGAGGTACTGCCGTATCGGGCGGCGCTGGGCTGCGGCGCGGCGATCTTCGCCGACGTGCACGTCAAGCACGCGGTGCCGCTCTCGCAGCCGGACCTGGCGCTGGCGGCGGAGGAGACGGCGCTGCGCGGCGGCGCGGACGCGCTGATTGTGACGGGGGCGACGACCGGGCGCAGCGCGAGCAATGCCGACGTGGAGACGGTGCGGCAGGCCGTGCCGGGGATACCGGTGCTGATCGGCAGCGGCATCACGCCGGAGAACGTCGAGCAGGCGCTGACGTGTGCCGACGCGGTGATCGTCGGGACGGCGCTGAAGGTGGACGGGCGGACGACCAACCCGATCGACCCGGAACGGGCGCGGGCTCTGATTCAGCGTGCGCGGGGCTGAGCCGGGCGCCCAGCGCGGGCCGTGAGCCGTCATTTCTGCGCCGGGCAGACGGCGTCGGCTTCGATCTCGATGAGAATCAGGGGATCGATCAGCGCGCGGACCTCGACCATCGAGGTTGCGGGGGGATGCGCGGCGAAGAATTCGGCGTGGGCGCGGGCGAACTCCTCCCAGCGCGAGATGTCGGTGACGAACATGCGGGTGCGGACGACGTGGCGGAGGTCGGCGCCGAGGCCGCGCAGCGCGCGCTGAATGATCTCGATGCAGCGGCGGGCCTGCGCGTAGCCGTCGTTCGGCGCTGCCACCCGGCCGTCGTCGCCGACCGGCGCGCAGCCGGTGACGTAGATGTGGTCGCCGGCGCGGATCGCGCGACAATAGCCGACGCGCTGCTCCCACGGCGCGCCGCTGAAAACCCGCTCAAACTCCATGGACTCTACTCCTGTGGGTTCGCGGCGCACGGCGCGGCGAGGGTCCGGCCCGCCAGCAGTTCGGCGTAGGTGGCGATTATTTCGTTGCCGGGCGTGATCTGAAGTCGAGCGGCGAGGTCGCGGGCGATGGCCCGGCCGTCGTCTTCGGACTGATCGTCGCGCAGTACAACCTCCAGTTCGATGAAGCGGCCCAGCCCTTCCACGTCGTCGAAGTGAATGCGTGTCTGGCCGACGAGCAAGACGAGGCGGCGCTTGCGGACGACGGCGCGGACGCCGAGCGCGGTGCCGAGCATTTCGCGCAGCGCCGCGACGTGAGTAACAGGGCAGATTGAGTATCGCGACAGGCGCGGGCCGCCGCCGCGCTGGCGCTGGTAGTGGATCAACTCGCCGGGTCCGTCGCCGAAGTCGCGCAGTTTGAGCAGCCCGGAAGCACAATCGAAAAACGTGTCTTCCTGGTGCAGCTCAAACGTGGATTGCGCCAAGTCGCGCGCCGCGGCCAACTGGCGATGCCAGTCGGGTGCGCGGGCCTTGATCTCGATGTTGCGCGGCATCAATCGGCACTCAATCCCGGGGCCGCGCGGGCGGCAAGCGCACGCTCGCGGTCGATGCGCTCAGTCATGGCGCGGAAGACAAGCAGCGCGCAGAACGCGGCGACGCCGAGGGCCGCGAACAAATACCAGATGTAATGGGCGTGGGCGTACTCGGCGGGCAGGGCGCCGCCCGCGGCGATGGCCGCATCGTATAGCGCGCGGCGGTCGGCCGACAAAACATTCGGATCCGGGCAGTACCAGTCCAGCAGAAATCCGGAAATCAAGAAGCCCCCGCACCAGCCGAACAGATTCGTCAGGTGCCCGTAGCCCATGTAGAGACCTTCTTCACCCGGCGGGGCCTGCCTGGACGCAAACTCGAGGTACTTGGGCGAGAGGAAACACTCGGCAAGGCCCTGAAACGCAATGCCCACAATGAGGACGATTGGCACCGGAGGAATCGTCACGTCGCCGAGGAGGTTGATCTGGTTTCCGTACCGCGCTTCGAGGGTCGGGCTGGAGGCGACGATGAAACTCGACAGCGGGATGATCATCATGGCGATCGCGATGGCGTTGACCGGCTTGAAATGGCGGACGAGGTGCGTGATCGGCATGACCAGGAGCACGACGACCAGGGGGTTGACGTTTGCGAGCCACTCCGGCGAGGCCTCCCGTCCGACAAGGCGCAGCACATATTTTGTCATCGACGAGTACATCTGTCCCTGGATCATCCAGAAGCCGGCGACAATGAGAATGAGGCAGATGAAGCGGCCGTTGCGAAAAACCTTGAACATGCCGTCGAGCACCTGGCGTGCGGTGCGCGTGGTGCCCTGCGAGTCGACGTTTCGATAGAAGAAGACGATGAAGACGAGGGCGACGAGAGACATGAACGCGGCGTAGTAGTTGACATACGGCAGGCCGAGTTCGAGTCGGCCAAAGTGCGGCAGATCAACGCCGGTGCGAAGCCACTTGGCCAGCGTCTTGCCGGAGAAGCTGCCGATGTTGATCATGAAATAGAAGATGGAGAAGGCGCGGGCACGGTGGCGGGCATCGGAGCAGAGCGCGGCCGTGCCGGAGATCGTCGGCTTGACGACGGCGCCGCCGACGACGACGAGCGCCAATGAGAGCAACGCCATCGGCTTGGTGGGGAACGCACCGAAGCAGGCATAACCCGCCGTGAGCAGGGCGAAAGCAATGATGAGCGCGGCGCGGAAACCAATCCGGTCGGCGGCGGCTCCGACAAACGGGGGCAGGAGGTAGATGCCGGCGGAAAAGAACGCGCCAACGACGCCGGCGGCCTGATCGCTGAACCCGACCACTTCCGAGAGGTACAGCGACATGGCGATGAACATGCCGTAGAAGGCGGCACGTTCGAAGAGTTCGGCGATATTGGCGATCCAGAAGGTGCGAGGGAAGTGCCAGCTCAGTTTCTCTTCGACGGTCGGAGTTTCCGGATGCACCGCGGATCCCCTCCGGTATTCCTTCGCCTCGGCGTTCGGGCCGGATGATAGCGGGCCGGGCACGTCGCGCCCAACGCCTCTTTGTCACCGGGGCAATGGCCCATCGGACACGGGCCGGCGTGCGGTCCGTGCGGGTCGGGAATCCGCCAATCCGCACAAGCGTGAACTGTGACTTGACGTAATCGCCCATTTTACCAGCGGCCAGTAGGCTGCGGCGGGTGCCGTTCGGCCGTTTATATCGTACGCTGTGCACGGGAATCCAGAGCGGAGACGGCGCGGTCGCTCCGCCGATGGAAATCCGGGGCGCGGCGATTGATCTTCCGCGCCGGGCGGGTTAGGCTCACCCTCGCGCCGGATGTGGTTCACGGGCCGAACGTTCGGACCCGCGTTCTTCGGGAGTGTCTGTGCGCCTGGTGGGCACCTCGGCCTTCAAAGCCGTTGAGGAGTTGCTCGCGCAGTTCCTGGTGGGTTCGATTCCCATCCGCTCCCGTTCCCGGACCCGCAGGGCCGGACGCCTGTCCGGGCGACCCCGGCCGGGTCCAAACAATGGCCGGCCATCAACAAATGGCCAAACCCAATCCGAGGATCCGAACATGTCCTTCGAAGACAAGACAATCGTTTGCATGGACTGTGGCGAGGAGTTCATACACTCCGCGGAGGATCAGTCCAGATATGCGGAGCGCGGCTTTACGAACGAGCCGAAGCGCTGCCGCAACTGCCGCGAGAAGCGCAAGTCGCAGGGCGGCGGAGGACATGGCGGAGGTCATGGCGGCGGGCAGGGCGGCGGCGGCGGCGGCGGTGGCGGACGCGGTCAGGGCGGCTACGGCGGCGGCGGCGGCGGATACGGCAACCGCCCGCAGCGCGAGTCGTTCGAGGCGGTGTGCGCCGAGTGCGGCGCGACGACAACCGTGCCGTTCAAGCCGACCGAAGGGCGCCCTGTCTACTGCCGCGACTGCTTCCGATCACGGCGGCGCTAGCCAAATGACCGGGTGAATCACCTCGGCCGCGGCGGCGTGTGATCGCCACGCGGTTGGGGTGACGTGCGGCCGGTCGATCCGCACCGTGCCGGCGGAGTAATTCCGCACCCAATTCGCCCGGTCCGTATCAGCCCATCCGACTGCGGAATGACGCGGTGCTTCGTCCGCACAGCACAGACGCGGCGGCGCTCGTACCCTTTGCAGGAACCCACGCATGACCGGCGTTTGGCTTGTGCTGGCGATCGGCTTCGAAGTCGGCTGGGCGCTGGCGATGAAGGTTTCCGACGGCTTCCGGCGCCCGGTGCCGACTGCCGCGACGGTGGTCATGTATCTGCTGAGCGTGGTCTTTCTCGCGCTGGCGACGCGGCGACTGGACATCGGCGTGGGCTACGCCATCTGGGCGGGTTCGGGCGTGGCGCTGATCGCCGTAGCCGGGATTTTGTACTTCCGCGAGCCGGTGACGGCGGTCAAGGTCATCTCGCTGGGGCTGATCGTCTCGGGCATCGTTGGTCTGCAACTTTCCGGCGGCGGGCACTGACCGCGCGCGGCCCAGCCCATCAATCTGCCCGGCGTCTCCGTCGATGCGTGGCGTCAATCACTCGATCTCAAACCGCGCCAGGAGCGGCCGGCCGCGCGTCTCGCAGCCAAGGTCTTCCAGCCACTCGCCCACCTCGGAGTTGCACTGGCGCGCGAGCGAATAGGGCCGGTCGTCCGGGACGAACCAGAGCTGCGATGCCTCGTTGATAACCATCTCGGCGTGGTGACGCTCGAAGCGGCGGTCCAGCTCGGCCAGCAGGGCTTCGACCCGGCGCTGCTCGGCGTGGAGTTCGTAGATGGACTGCATGCCGGTCTGGGCGCGCATGTTGTCGAGTTCGGGCGGTCCGCTGAGCACGCGATTGCCGAGCGTGCCGCGCGTCGGCCAGCAGAGCACCGGCGCGAGCCGGTACCAGGCGTTTTGCCCCAGCGCGAACCACTTCCATTCGCCGTAAGCATATTCGGCCACCTCGCCGCTGGGCCGCGGAAGGAGCAGGCTGGAGTGATAACCATAGTCGATGACGAAGACCGGCACGGGGTCGGCCAATTCCGCCGCGGAGCGGACGTGCATCGCGCAGCCGAGGGCGGCGACTGCGAGAAGAACGGGGATTCCCACCAGGAGCACGGCCCCGGCGACCGCAATGACGATTCTCCTGCGGCGACGCGTCCGCTTCATGGGTATGCCCTGATGTCTGAACTCGCCCGGGGGTGGGCTCCTACGTGAGCCAGTCCCCCCAGAGCAAGCCCGATTCGAGGCTCCCCGTCATACGCAACTCGCGGCCGAGACGCAAGATACGACGAGAGGAAGGGCGTCATTATCGGCGAAGGCCGTCATTTGTCAGAAATCGGCCGCATTTCCCCTTGATTTTCGCACCGCCGCTCGGATATAAACGTGGCAATGGGATTTGGAGGGATGAGGGCACACTTCCTGCGCTGCCCCCATTCTTGGGTCTAAACAGAACAGTCGCCACGCGAATCGCCTCGCGCCCGTGAAGCGTCCAACGCCCCGGCCGCGGCCAGTTCGCAGCGACGCATTGGGAGGGACACGATGAATCGTGGAAATCGGATTGAGGGAAGCCGCGCGCTGGTGCTGGCTGCTCTTTCGGCGCTGACCCTCGGGGGACTGACCGCCGGAAAGGCGCAGGCCGCCATCATCAACTACGGCACCTATCAGCTTCACAACCACCCGGACGGCAACCAGCGGCCGCCGTTTTACGGGCTGCGGCTCGACGAACTGTACAACGCCACGGGCGGGCACGACGTCTTCACGTGGGATTTTGACCACGATGACGGCGTCAACCAGTCGGCGATGTTCCTCACGTATGAGCCGACGATGAGGGGGGAGCGCATCCGCATCTTCGGCACGTCGTGGGGCGGTCGGGACGGCGGCGTCGCCTATGACGGTGTTTACGACGGTCTGTGGTAGATTGACTTCGAGCTGAACCTGATCGCCGGCGCACCGGGCGACGACGACCTGATTGGCGACGCCGACCATGGTGGCGCGCGTGACGGCTACATCAAGCGGCTCTCGAACGATGACGAGTTCGACCTGTTCGCCTTCCCGATGGGCTTTTCCTTCCGGCTGGGCGACGAGGACAACGACGCCGGCCACCGCGGCTTCGACGGGGTCTCCGGCTGGGGCTGGCTGACGCACGGCAGCGGCGGGCACGTCGAGAGTTCGGACTGGCTGTTCACCGTCGGCGAGGAGATTCCCGAGCCGGCGACGCTGCTGATGGTCCTCGGCGGACTGGCCTTCTCCAGCCTGCGCCGGTTCCGCTCGTAGGAGCGCCAGGCAATGGACTGATCGCAGCGCATGACGCGCTGAATCTACAAGAGGCAAAGCGCCCGTCGGCCCGGTCGGCGGGCGTTTTTCATTGGGAGAGCGGAGCTGACGGGAATGGACACCGCTGAACGCGAACGCGTTACTTGCCCGGGCGGACGATCTTGTACTTTTTGACGCGGTAGCGAAGGTTATCGCGGCTGATTTTCAGCGAGGCGGCCGCGCGCGACTGGTTCCAGTTATTCTCCTCAAGCGCGCGGATGATCAGGGCCTTTTCGTAGTCGCGCAGCCCCCCTTCCGCCGCGGCCGACTCGGCCCCCGCGGCGGCATCGCCGGTGATCTCGCGCGGAAGGTGGTCCAGGCGCAGGTCGCGCCCGTCGGACATCAGCACGGCGCGGTCCATCACGTTCTGTAGTTCGCGGATGTTGCCGGGCCAGGCGTAGCCGACGAGCAGTGCCATCACGTCAGAACTGATCTTCGGTTTGGTGCGGCCCAGTTCGCGGGCGGAGCGGTCGGCGAACTGCTCGACGAGCAGCGGGATGTCCTCCTTCCGCTGGCGCAACGGCGGAAGCTGGATGGGGAAGACGTTCAGGCGGTAAAAGAGGTCTTCGCGGAACTCGCCCGACTTCATCCCCTCCTGGAGGTTGCGGTTGGTCGCGGCGATCACGCGCACGTCGCAGGAGATCGTCTTGACGCCGCCGACGCGGACGAACTCGCGTTCCTGCAGCACGCGCAACAGCTTGACCTGCGTCGACTGGCTGATGTCGCCGATCTCGTCGAGGAAGATGGTGCCGCCCTCGGCCATCTCAAAGCGCCCGATCTTCGTATCCACGGCGCCGGTAAACGATCCGCGCTCGTGTCCGAACAACTCGC
>CAZNDQ010000032.1:0-16255 GCA_964571825.1 uncultured Planctomycetales bacterium
GGTGGCCGGGGCGCGAATGGGGGGGGCAGCGGGGGGCGGTGGGGACCGGGCGGGTTCGGCGGCGGCGGCGGGGGCGGCGGGGGCGGCGGGGGCGGCGGGGGCGGGCGGCGGTAGGGCGGGCCGGCAGATGCTGCCGGGGAGAACGTGGACAGGCGGATCGAGCGTGGGAAGTATGGTCGCGGATTGAGGCGGAGGACTGCAGCGTGCGAAGAGTACAAATTCTGACATTGTTGATGTCGGCGATGGTGTTTTCGTCGGGGGCGGGGGCGCAGTCGCCCGGATCGGGCTCGTCGCAGCAGACTTTTTCGTCGGCGCAGGCGGCGGCGGAGGCGCTGGTGGAAGCGTGCAAGAACAACGACACGCCGGCACTGGTGCGGATGCTGGGGGAGGAATACGGGAAGAGGATTGAGAAGATCGATGATGCGGAGGAGCGGCGGCACCGGCGTGATTTTTATGAAAAGGCGCAGGCGCAGCTCAAGATCGAGGCGGAGGGCGGGGAGCGGGCGGTGATCGTCGTCGGACGGGAGCAGTGGCCGGTGCCGGTGCCGCTGGTGAAGGAGGCGTCGGGCTGGCGGTTCGACACGGCGGCGGGGATGGAGGAGATGCTGGCGCGGCGGATCGGGGAGAACGAGCTGGCGGCGATCGAGGTCTGTTACGAGTATCCGCGTTGGCAGGCGGACTATGCGGCGGTGGACGTGGACGGGGACGCAGTGCGCGAGTTTGCGCAGCGGTTTGTCAGTTCGGAGGGCAAACGGGACGGGCTTTATTGGGAGGTGAGCGCGGGGTCGGGGGAGCGGCCGAGCCCGTTGCAGGCGCTGGTGCCGGACTACTTCGGCGCGTTGAAGGAGAGCAAGCCGGGCCGGCCGTACATGGGGTATTACTTCAGGATCCTGACGCGGCAGGGCGAGCATGCACCGGGCGGCAAATACGACTACGTGATCAACGGGAACATGATCGCGGGGTATGCGCTGGTGGCGTGGCCGGCGGACTATCGGGAGTCGGGTGTGATGACGTTCCTGATCAGTCACACGGGCAGGCTGTACGAGAAGGACCTCGGGGCGGAGACGGCGAAGCTGGCGGCGGAGATCAGCGAATACAACCCCGATTCGAGCTGGAAGGCAGTCGAGGTGGAGTGAGACTGGGCCGTCAGTTGTTCGGTACAGGCGAATGGAGCGGGCGATCAGGGCGACGATGTGACGTTTTTGTTGGTGCGCGCCGGGGAGACGTTGTGCGGATTGCGGACGAAAGGAGAGACGATGGGCAGAATCAGCGGTCGAGTGGGAAGCGGATGCATCGCGCTGGCGGTGGCGGCGGGGCTGTGCGGTGCGGTCGGGCATGCGTTGGCGCAGGAGAAAGGGGGAACGGCGAAGAAGCCGAACATCGTCATAATCTGGGGGGATGACATCGGGCAGTCGAACGTCAGCGCCTATTCGATGGGGTTAATGGGCTACCACACGCCGAATATCGACAGCATCGCCAAGGCGGGGATGATCTTCACCGACTATTACGCCGAGCAGAGCTGCACGGCGGGGCGGGCTTCGTTCATCACCGGGCAGCATGGCCTGCGGACGGGCCTGACGAAGGTGGGTCTGCCCGGCGCGACGCTGGGGCTGCAGAAGGAAGACCCGACGATTGCCACGCTGCTCAAGCAGCAGGGCTACGCCACGGCGCAGTTCGGGAAGAACCATCTGGGCGACCGCAACGAATTCCTGCCGACGGTTCACGGTTTCGATGAGTTTTACGGCAACCTGTACCACCTGAATGCGGAGGAGGAGCCGGAACTGCCGGACTATCCGAAGAATCCGGAGTTTCGGGCGAAGTACGGGCCGCGCGGCGTGCTGGAGTGCAAGGCGACCGATCAGGAGGACGCGACGGTTGACCCGCGGTTCGGCAAGGTCGGCAAGCAGTCAATCAAGGATACGGGGCCGCTGACCAAGAAGCGGATGGAGACGATCGACGACGACGTGGCGGAACGATCGGCCGAGTACATTAAACGGCAGGCGAAAGCGGGCAAGCCGTTTTTCGTGTGGGTGAACTTCACGCACATGCACCTGCGGACGCACGCCAAGCCGGAGAGCGTCGGGCAGTCGGGCCGGTGGCAGAGCATTTATCACGACGTGATGATCGACCATGACAAGAACGTGGGCACGGTGCTGAAAGCGATCGAGGAGGCCGGAATCGCGGACGACACGTTCGTCATGTACAGCACGGACAACGGTCCGCACATGAATTCGTGGCCGGACGGCGGAATGACGCCCTTCCGCAACGAGAAGAACACGAACTGGGAAGGTGCCTACCGCGTGCCGTGCATGGTTCGCTGGCCGGGGAAGATTCAGGCGGGGAGTGTTTCGAACGAGATGGTCGCGCACCACGACTGGTTCCCGACGCTGCTGGCGATCGCCGGCGATTCTGATGTAACGGAGAAGCTGAAGAAGGGATACACCATTGGCGACATGACCTACAAGGTCCATCTCGACGGGTACAATCTGGTTCCCTACCTCACCGGACAGACGGACAAGAGCCCGCGGGAATCGTTCCTCTACTGCAATGACGACCAGCAGTTGACGGCATTGCGCTATGACAACTGGAAGCTGGTGTTCATGGAGCAGCGCGTGCGCGGGACGCTGCAGATCTGGGCGGAGCCGTTCGTCGCGCTTCGCCTGCCGAAGCTGTTCAACCTGCGGACCGATCCGTATGAACGGGCGGACGTCACGTCGAACACCTACTACGACTGGTTCATGGATCATGCGTATCTGCTGGTTCCGGCGCAGGACTATGTGGGGAAATTCCTGATGACGTTCAAGGAGTTCCCGCAGCGACAGAAAGCCGCCAGCTTCAACCTGGACGAAGTGATGGACAAGCTGAAGGAAGGCGGTGGAAGCAAATAGGCAAGGACACAGTAGTGTTCCTTCTGATTCCGGGCGCTGGGCTGCACGGCGCCCGGTCTTTGTCTGTCCAGAGCAGGAGTGCATTCATGCGACACGTCGTCCTGATGCCGGCATTCGTGTTTCTGAGCGGCGTGGCGTCGGTGGGGGCCGAGGATCCGTTGCCGTCGTGGAATGAGGGGGCGGCCAGGCAGGCGATCGTGGCGTTCGTGGAGAAGGTGACGAAGGAGGGTTCGGCCGATTACGTGCCGGAGCGCGAGCGGATCGCGGTGTTCGACAACGACGGGACGCTGTGGTGCGAGCAGCCGATGTACGTCCAGCTTGCCTTTGCGCTGGAGCGGGTGAAAGCGCTGGCGCCGCAGCATCCGGAATGGAAGGAGACGGAGCCGTTCCGGTCGATCCTGGCGGGGGAGGTGAAGTCAGCGCTGGCGGGCGGCGAGAAGGCGATCGTCGAGCTGATCATGGCGACGCACGCGGGGATGACGACGGAGGAGTTCGAGCAGGCGGTGCGGGTGTGGATCACGACGGCGACGCACCCGAAAACCGGCAGGAAATACACGGAGATGGTGTACCGGCCGATGATCGAGCTTCTGGCCTACCTGCGGGCGAATGGGTTCAAGACGTACATCGTGTCGGGGGGCGGGGTGGAGTTCATGCGGCCGTGGGCGGAGCGCGTGTACGGCATTCCGCCGGAGCAGGTGGTGGGGAGCCGCGGCAAGCTGAAGTGGGAGAGGCGCGAGGGGGGGCCGGTGCTGGTGAAGCTGCCGGAGATCGAGCACGTCGACGATGGGCCGGGCAAGCCGGTGGGCATCCAGCAGATGATCGGGCGTCGGCCGATCGCGGCGTTCGGCAATTCGGACGGCGACGCGGCGATGCTGGAATGGACGACGGCGGGGCCGGGGGCGCGGCTGGCGCTGATCGTACACCATACTGACGGTGAGCGCGAATGGGCGTATGATCGCGGATCGCCCATCGGCGGGCTGGACAAGGCGCTGGACGAGGCGCGGATGCGCGGATGCGCGGGTGGGTGGTGGTCAGCATGAAGGACGACTGGAAACACATATTCGCGTTCGTGCGATAGCGCGCGGCGACGGTGCGGTACTGCGCCGACATGGGCAAGGAAAGGAATGGGCAGCGATGGGAATGATGTTGCATCGAACGTTTTCGCTGGTGCTGGGGTTGTGCGGGTTGGCGGCCGCGGGGTGTGCGACGGGGCAACCGATGTGGGGCGAGCCGCAGTTGAGCGGGCACGGGGTGGTGTTCTATTGCGACGGGGCCGGGGGCGGGGGTCTGACGAACTGGGGCCCCGGCGTGAAGAAGGGTCTGGCGGACGCCGGGTTCAGCGGGACGTTCGACGAGTTCGTCTGGGAGACGGGGCTGGGGGTGGTGGCGGACCAGGTGGAGGCGGTGGAGGCGAAGCGGTCGCAGGCGGCGAAGCTGGCGCGGAAGATCACCGCGTATCAGTCGGAATATCCGGAAGCGCCGGTGCATGTGATGGGTCTGTCGGCGGGGACGGCGATCGCGGTCTTCGCACTGGAGGCGCTGCCGGCGGACAGCCGGGTGGATACGGTGGTGCTGCTGTCGGGTTCGCTGGCATCGGACCATGACCTGACGAAGGCGCTGCAGCGTTTGCGCGGCGACATGTACGTGACGACTTCGCGGAACGACGCGATCCTGGCGAGCGCGGTTCCGACGCTGGGATCGGCGGATCGGGAGTTCGTCGGGGATCGGGTGGCGGGGGTTGATGGGTTCGTGCTGCCGGCGGGGGCGAGCGCGGAGACGCGCCGGCTGTACTCGAAGATCGTGCTGCTCTCGTGGGACCCGACATTGGAGCGGTATGGCGATTACGGCGGGCACACGGACACGACGAAGCCGGAGTTCGTGCAGCACGTGATTGCGCCGCTGATCCTGCGTGAGGGGCCGCGGAACATGAGGGTACACGGTCGCGGGACAGCGGGGACGTATGACGGCGGGGCGTAGCGACGGCGTGGCCGGCGGGCGCCGTCATCCGCGGCGCCTGACGAGGGCAGGCTAACTTTACATCCAAAGAACAAGGGAGTGTGAGGCGTGGGCGCAAGCCGGTGCAGCGAGTGTCGTGGCGCGTCGAGCCGTCGGCTCGGGTCGGAGGTAGGAGGAGCGTGGGGCGCTGCGCAGCGCCTGGTGCTGATCTCGATCGTGCTGGCGACGTCGGCGGGGTGTCAGCGGCAGTTGATGCCGACGCCGAACCTGTATGCGCACGCGGGGGACGACGGGTTTGAGCGGGTGCCGGAGGCGTACCGCAGCAACGTGGTGGACGTTCTGTACGTGACGGACCGCGTGGCGGAAGGGGAAGGCAAGAAGGGAATCGAGTACGGATACGGCCGGTCGCACTCGCTGGCGTATGGGGCGTGCGAGGTGGAGATCGGGCGCGACGTGTCGTGGGAGGAACTGGTGCGTGCGAGCCGGGCGAAGCGGCGGGACGTTTCGCTGCCGCTGCGGGTGACGCAGGTGCGCGAGCTGGGTCGTCTGCCGGAGGTGCCTTATCCCATCGTGGAGACGGGTCCGCCGCCGGTTGAGGATCCGGCGGTGGTGGCGGCAAGCGCGAAGGTGGTGGCGGCGCTGCACGCGGAACTGGCGGAGCGGCTGTCGAAGAGCGGGCGCAAGCACGTCTACATTTACGTTCACGGGTTCGCCAACACGTTTGAGGACGCGGTGATGACCACGGCGGAGCTGTGGCATTTTCTCGGGCGGCAGGGCGTGGCCGTCTGTTACACGTGGCCGGCGGGCCGGGGTCTGAGCGGGCGCGGGTACTCGTACGACACGGTGTCGTCCGAATTCACGGTGTTTCATCTGAAGCAGATGCTGCGATTCCTGGGGCGGTGTCCGGAGGTGGAGAAGGTCCACATTCTGGCGCACAGCCGGGGGACGGACGTGGCGACGGCGGCGGTGCGGGAGCTGGAGATCGAGCACACGCATGCGAATCGGTCGGCGCGGGAGGCGCTGAAGCTGGGCAACCTGATCCTGGCGGCGCCTGATCTGGACTTCGACGTGGTGCAGCAGCGGCTGGCGGGCGAGCGGGTGGGGTACGTTCCGGAGCGGGGGACGATCTATACCTCCGCGGCGGACCGGGCGCTGGCGCTGGCGGACATCATGACGCTGGGCATTGCGCGGCTGGGGCAGTTGCAGCCGAGCGCGCTGACGCCGCGGCTGCGGCGGATGGTGGAGATGTCGCCGATCTGCTTCGTGGAGGCGCTGGTGCACACGGGGTTACTGGGGCATTCGTACTTTCTGGACAGCCCGGCGGTGTCGTCGGACCTGATTCTCCTGCTACGCGACGAGCGACCGCCGGGAGCGGAGCATGGGCGACCGCTGGAGGAGCGGATGCCGAATTTTTATGCGTTGCGGGATAGCTATCTCAAGCAGCCGTAAGCCGTGTCAGCGCTGGCGGACCGGCCGTCGAACACGAGAAACAATCGGTCAAGAGGGCGTCCGACTGAAACGATGAGAGCGGCGAGATCAACTGTCGCGGCGCTGCTGGTGGCAGCGCTCTGTACGGCCGGTGCGGTCGGAGCGCACGCTGACGGCGGCACAGGTGCGGTACGGAGCGCAGACGTGGTGACGCTGCTGGGGCCGCCGCGCAGCGAAGGCCCGGTGGTGGTGCGGGCCTCCTTCTATCTGCAGGACATCAACGCGATCAATGACGGCGAGGAGACGTTCGAGTTTACGGGGGTGCTGACGCTGGAGTGGAAGGACGAGCGGCAGGCGTATGAGCCGTCGAAGGTGGGGGTCGAGGAGAAGGTTTATCAGGGCGAGTTTCAGTTCAACGAGATTTCACCGTCGTGGTATCCGCAGGTGGTGCTGGCGAATGCGTCTGGAATGTACGAGGAGCGCGCGGTGGTGCTGCGGATTCGGCCGGACGGGACGAGCCGGCTGATGCAGACGATCAACGCGGTGGCGGAGACGGACCTGAACCTGCGGCGATATCCGCTGGACCGGCAGCGGCTGGAGGCGGTGTTTGAGGTGCAGGGGTTTGATGCGGGCGAGGTGGTGCTCGAGGCGCAGGGGGGAGGCGGTCGCCCGCATCGGGAGGACATTGACGTTCCACAATGGCGGATTGAGCGGATCGACACGTCGCAGCGGACGGTCGAGGCGCCGTACGCGGGGCGGGGCGGGCGCGGATCGTGCCTGGTGCTGACGATCGAGGCACGGCGGCTGCGGCTGTACATGATGCGGCTGGTGGTGCTGCCGCTGGTGCTGATCGTGATGCTGTCGTGGTCGGTGTTCTGGATGGACCGCTCGTCGCTGAGCGACCGGCTGAACGTGTCGTTCGTCGGGGTGCTGACGGCGGTGGCCTATCTGATGGTGGTCAGCGACAACCTGCCGAAGATCTCGTACGTGACGCTGATCCACGCGTTTCTGAGTTTCAGTTTCATCGTCATGTGCGGCACGGTGCTGGTCAACCTGATCGTCGGTGCGTGTGACCGGCGGGGTAACCCGGCACTGGGTCAGCGGATCGACCATTGCTGCCGCTGGGCGTTTCCGCTGGCGTATGTGGTGCTGAACTCGATGGCGGCCGGCATTGCGTTTTTTTACTATTGACGGAAAGTCATTATTACCCTGGCGCGTGCCAGTGGCTCGGCGATTCAAGTCAAAGGAGCGAGACATGGTGGCGAAGAGCGGACGGGTGAGTCTGTTGACGGCGTGCGTGGTGGCGGCGGTCGGGGCGCTGGGGTGCAATTCGCCGGCGGGGATGGCGGTGCAGCTCGTGGGGAAGGCGGTGGACAGCGTGGAGACGGATCAGCTTGGGAAAGAGCTGATCGGTCAGAGCGCGGCGGCGGCGGATGACAAGCTGGGGCCGCCGCTGGATCGGTGGCACGAGGTGAACGGTCCGCGGCAGTGGCGGGTGTATCCGGTGTCGATGGACATGCTGGGGAACGAGCGGTGTGTGGTGGAGGTGGCGCGGGGGGAGATCGTCGCGGTGACGCGGGCGAAGATCGACGCGACGGGGGTCGATCTGGCGCGGAAGCTGATGTACATGGAGAAGGTGCAGGGGAAGTCACCGCGGGAGTGCGAGTCGGCGCTGGGGATGGGGAGGCCGCTGGTGACAGCGCGGAGCCGGAAGACGGGTCAGGTGGCGCAGCTTTACGACGCGAAGATGGTGGAGGGGGTGGGGAGCCCGCAGTATCTGCGGCTGATGTTCGATGCGGACGAGCGGTGCAGCGAGGCGGCGCTGGTGGACGTGGGGGCGTCGACGAAGAGCGATCCGGCAGAGTAACGCGCGCCGGCCGGTGCGTGATTTCGGGAAGGCAGGGCGAGGCGAAAACGCGATCACGTCGTACATGGAGGAGCGCCTGATGCGTGCCGTTCGGTTCGTTTTGTTTTTCGGCGTGATGGCGGCAGTCGATGCGTCGGTGGCGAGGGGGCAGGACTCGCAGCCAGCGTCGGGATCGGCGGCGGGCGGACGGGTGGAAACAGCCGCGCCGGCGGGCGCGGAGGCGCCGGCGTCGCAGCCAGCCAAGGCGGCGATGCCATCGCTGATTCAGACGCTGCCGGATTACTCGGGGGACATCTGGACACGGTCATTCATGCTCGGCGACTGGGGCGGCGCGCGGACGGAGTTGGCGGAGCACGGGATTCTGTTCGATCTGGACGTGACGCAGTACCTGCAGGGCAACGCGCACGGCGGGAAGAACACGCAGGGGGCGCTGGAGTACGGCGGGTCGGTGGACTATCGGCTGCGGCTGGACACGGCGCGGATGGGGCTGTGGCCGGGGGGGCTGATTACGCTGCACGGGGAGACGCAGTTCGGGCGGGCGGTCAACGGCAACGCCGGGGCGATCATGCCGGCGAACTACGAGATGCTGCTGCCGGTGCCGGGTGATCCGGGCGTGACGACGCTGTCGGAGTTCTATCTGATGCAGGCGCTGTCGGAGAAGCTGGTGCTGCTGGCGGGCAAGATCGACCTGACGGCGCTGGGCGACCGGAATGACTTCGCGGGGGACGCGACGCACGTGACGCAGTTCCAGAATACGGCGTTCAACATCAACCCGGTGCTGTTCAACGGGGGGCCGTATACGGCGCTGGCAGCGGGGGTGATTCTGCTGCCGACGGACTGGCTGCAAATCTCGACGATCGTGCTGGACAACGATCCGGACGGCGCGGCGACGAAGACGGGGTTCAACACGGCGTTTCATGATCGCACGTGGCTGTCGGTGTGCCAGGAGTATGATTTCACAATCAAGCCGTTCGGGCAGACGGGGCACCAGCGGTTCGGCTGGTTCTGGACGTCGCGCGACTTCACGGAATTCGGTCAGGACTCGCGGCTGGAGCTGCCGGTGACGCTGCGGCGCCGCGGGCGGTCGTTGTTGCGGTTCCTGCGGAGCGGATTCGAGAAGAAGCCGGATGACTGGGGTCTGTATTACAACTTCGACCAGCATTTGTATACGGAGGCGGACGATCCGGAGCAGGGCTGGGGGGTGTTCGGCCGGTTCGGCTGGTCGACGGGCGAATCGAATCTCGTCGAGGAGTTCTACAGCATCGGGCTCGGCGGAAAAGGGACAATCCCCCGGCGCGACCGGGACACGTGGGGCGTCGGATATTACCTAGTCAATTTCAGCGATGATATTGACGCAGACGACATCGACTCCGAGCAGGGCGTCGAACTGTTTTATAACATTGAAGTCACACCGTGGCTGCACATCACGCCGGACGTTCAGGTGATCGTCGATCCGGGCGGCGGGTTCGGCGACCGGGACGTGGCGCTGGTTTACGGTATCCGGGCGCAGATGAGTTTCTGAGCGGCCGCTGTGCGCCGTAATCCGGACGTCAGCGATGCCGGCCGGGGGCGGCGCGCTCAGCGCGGGCCGGTGAAGGCGGCGGAGAAGGCGGCGAAGTCGTTGAGATCGACGTCGGCGTCGGCGTCGAAGTCGGCGTCGGCGGCGCAGCCGGGGGCGGGCGGTGCGTCCGGGCCGTTGAAGCAGGCGGCGAAGGAGGCGAAGTCGGTGAGGTCGACGTCGCCGTCGGCGTCGAAGTCGGCGGCCGAGGCGTCGACGACGGCGAAGGGGGCGTCGCTCTCGTCCCAGGCGCCGAAGAGGCCGGTGTCGTAGACGGCGCGGACGCGCACGGCGCATGCTGTGGCGGGCGCGGCGGGGGTCCAGTCAACCGAGGTGGCGCCGGGTTCGGTGAGGGCGACGATCTCGATCCAGTCGGTGAATTCGCCGGTGAGTTCGAGGTCGTCGAGCCAGGCGCAGTCGCTGCCGCCGGCGAGGCTGCCGTCCTTGGCGTATTCCCAGCGGAGGGTGTGCGTGCCGGGGGGAAGCGTCTCGACGTATTCGAGCCAGCCGGTGTCGCCGGAGCGGGCGAAGCGCTGGGCACCGTTGATGGTGAAGCGCAAATAGTCATAGCCGGATTCGGAGCTGACGCGGTACCAGAAGCGCAGCTCGAGGTTGCCGGTGCATTCCACGGTTCGTTCGAGCCACGAGGTCTGGTTGTCGTTGAGTTTGCCGGAGCGGGCGGCGCGGGTGCCATTGTGCGCGGTGCCGGTGGCGACGTACCAGGCGGCGTGGCCGCCGGTGGCATAGTCGCCGGAGAACGTGCCACTCTCGAAGCCGTCGAGGTCGGTCGTGATCTCGCCGGCGCGGTCGGTGTACTGGACGCAGAATCGAGCGGCGGGTGAACCGGACCAGGCGATGGTGAGCGGCGCGCCGAGGGGGACGATTTCGCCGCCGTTGGGCGAGAGGATGTGGGCGGGCGCGGGCATGGCCACGTCGAGGCGGGTGGCGGGGCCGGCGTTGACGAGGACATTCGGCGCGAGGACGGGGTCGCAGCCGCCGGCGTCGAAGCGCAGGGCGTAAGTGCCGGGGAGCAGCATGCGGTGGTAGTCGCCGACGTCGGGGTCGGTGAAGACGGCGTGGTCACGGCCGAGGACGGTGACTGTGGCGGGGAGGGGCCGGCCGGTCTGGTCGTCGATGACGAGGCCGCGGACGCCGATGAGGGAGGTCTCGGCGTAGGCGAGCATGGATTCGCGGTTGTTGCTCCAGTAGGTGGGGAGCTGGGAGGCGGAGGGGATGAAGGTGTCGCTGAGTTCGATGGTCACTTCGTTGGTGCCCATGTAGACGTAGCTCCAGTCCTGGAGGCCGCCGTAGATGACGTACCAGTCAGCGCCGTTGGTGATGCCGTCGTCGAAGTAGGGGCTGTTCCACATGGGGAGGTTGTGGCGCGAGTATTCGCGGCTGATCCATTCGAACATGTCATCATCGGGTGTGGGGGTGTCGACGCTGGCGCCGGAGGCGTTGGCGTCAAAGGGATAATTTACAACCATGGCGCCGGTGTGGAAGTTGGCGGCGAGGGTGAAGGATTGGGCGAAGCACCAGTTCATGAGGGCAGCGGTTTCGGGGGCGCGGCCGGTGGGCGAATTGTTCGGGCTGGTGTAGGGGCAGGGGAAATTGCGGTTGATGTCGACGCCCTGGGCGTTGGTGCGCGTGGGCGGGGACTGCTCGTGGCCGTCGGGGTTGGCGAGGGGGACGAGCCAGAGTTCGACGGAGTCGACGAGGGCGGTAACGCGGGGGTCGGTACCGTAGCTGGTGGTGAGGTGGTCGATGAGGTAGAGGCACATTTCGGCGCCGAGCCATTCGTTGCCGTGGAGCGTGGAGACGTAGCGGAACTCGGGCTCATCCTCCTCGAGGTCGGGGTGGTCGGTGATGAGGAGGGCCCAGAGGTGGCGGCCGTTGGTGGAGAGGCCGAGGTCGTAGCGGCGGCAGATGTCGGGGAAGTTCGTTTCGGCGGCGAGGAGGAGGGGGCCGATCTCGGGATACATGCGGTAGGCGGCGCGGTCGTCGGCGCGCGGCGCAGCGGGCGGCTGTGCGACCGCGCCGTGCGTGCGGAGGAGTGCGGCAAGCCGAGTGTGGCCGCGCTGGGAGGCGTAGAAGAGCGGGGTGGCGCCGGAGCCGTCGGCGGCGTTTGGATCGGCGCCGGCGGCGAGGAGCCGGCGGGCGACCTCGGTGAGCAGGGCGTCGACCTCGGGTGCGGCGGGGCCGGCGTCGGCGGCGGTGAGGAGCGGCGTGGCGCCGTGGTCGTCGCGGGCATTCACGTCGGCGCCGGCGGCGAGGAGGCGGTCGACAAGTTCGGCGCGCAGGCGTCGCGCCGCGAGGTGGAGCGGAGTTCGGCCGGTGTCGTCGCGGGCGTCGGGGTCGGCGCCGGCGGCGAGAAGTTGATCGATGCGCGGAGCGTCGTTGGCGATGACGGCGCGGTGGAGGGGCGAGCGTTCGATGGCGCCGGGCGCAGCGGCGCTGACGGCGGTGAGCGCGATGAGGCCAAGTACTGCGATCATGGTTATGTCTCCGGTTCCGTTCCCGCTCCGGCCCGCGGGCGGACTCTCCTGAGCCGTCCGCCCGCGAGCAATTCGCCCGGCGATGGCGCCGGGATTTCCGCGGCGCGGCGCTGCGCCGCGCGCGTCCTACACGCCGCCGGTGAAGGCCATCATGAGGTGGGCAAAGTCGTTGAGGTCGACGTCGCCGTCGTGGTCGAAGTCGGCTTCGACGGTGCAGCCGGGGGCGGGCGGGGCACCGGGGCCGTTGAAGCAGGTGGCGAAGCGGGCGAAGTCGTCGAGGTCGACGTCGCCATCGCCGTCGAAGTCGCAGGGGTCGGCCGGGGGCACGAGCGCCCAAAGCTCCACGTCGTCGATGTTCCAGCCGGGATAGGTGATCGACGAGTCGGTGGGGCCCATCGTCCAGCGGAGCCAGACCTTGGGGCGATTGTCGGCGAGGGCGGAGATGTCGATGCGCATCTGCTGCCAGGCGGTATCGGAGATGCTGGCGCCGCTGTGCTCCCAGACGGTGATGAAGGTCTTTCCGTCGACGGAGACCTGGACGCGGGCCTGGTCATAGTTGGCGGACTCGACGCCGAGCCAGCGCCAGAAGCGGAGTTCGACATCGTAGCGATTGGCACAGTTGAGCGGGGGCGAGGTCAGGGTGTACTCGGGCATGTTGTTCGTGTAGTCGCCGGCGAGGTTGTAGCCGTAGACGTTGAGGCCGGTGTGTCCGGAGGTGGGGTCGCGGCCGTAGGAGCCGCCGCCGGTGGGCCGGCCGAAGGCCCACTGGCCGAGCGTCACCCAACCCGGATTTTCGTCGAGCGGGAAGGAGTGAATGAGTTGCGGGACGCCGACGTGGAGCGTGACGCTGCGCGTGGTGTCGCCGACGTGGTCGGTGAGGTTGGTGAAGGCGATGGTGTCGGTGTAGCCGCCGTCGACGAGGAGCGCGGCGTTTTCGTTGAGCTGGACGAGGATGTCAGCGGTTTCGCCGGGGCGGAGGTCGCCGGTGAGTTCGCCGGCGAGGGTGAGCCAGGTGCAGTCGGGGTCGTGGGTCACGGCGTAGTCGATGGCGTAGTCGGCCATATTGCTGAGGCGGTAGGTGATTTCGGACGGAGCGAATGGTCCGCCGCGGTCGCCTTCGCTGTAGAAATCGGCGGGCGGGGTGACGCGGAGTGCGGCATCGGCATCGGGAATGTATAGTGAGGGGTCGCCGAGTAAATTATACATTTCAAAGTAGCGGCGGGTGGTCGAGCCGGTGCCCATGATGGCGGCGTAGCGGAGGCGGGTGGCGTTGAGGCAGGGTCCGATCTCGCGCACATAGTCGTCATAGAGGACGCGGAACATTTCCTTTTCCAGCACGTCATCTTCGGTCCAGTAGCTGTTGACGGAGGAGCCCCAGATGGCGATGGCGCCTTTGGCGGGCTCGAGAATCCACGTTTCGGTGAAGCACTCGGTGAGGGTGTAGGTGCCGGTGACGCAGGCGAAGCTGGCGACGAAGGGATAGAGGCGCGTGTTGTAGAGGTTGCGGACGTCGGTCTGGGAGAAGGGGGGCCCGTCGGCCCAGGAGTATTCGCTGCCGTGGCCGCTGTAGATGCCGTAGATGCGGCCGTCGTTGAAGGCGGCGCGGACCTGGGCGGTGGTGGCGTTATAGGTGTGGCAGTAGAGGCGGTCGTAGGTGAAGTCGTTGGGGATCATGTAGTTGTTGATGACCCAGTTGTGCGTGCCCTCGCTGACGGGGTAGTTGTCGTTGGAGGCCATGAAGACGGCGCGGGTGAGGTATCCGGGGTCGGCGAAGACTTCGTTTTCGAAGTCGAGGGTCTTGTCGAGGACGTTGGTGAGCTGGGCGAGGGTGCGGACGGGGAAGCGGCCGATGGCGATGTCGGGGAACCAGTCGGCGGCGCCCTCCATGCAGCCGTAGGGCAGGTCGGTGGCAGGATAGCCCTCGCCGCCGCCGGTCCAGTGGGGGATGGTGTTGGTGTCGCCGACGAGGAGGACGTAGTCGGGCCTCGTGGCGGGGACGGCGTAGAGGGAGGCGATGTAGTTCTTGATGGCCGTGTTGGTCGTGCCGGGGGCGGCTGTCCACGTGGTCACGGTGTAGCCCTGGCCAGACTTGGCCTGGGTGAAGGGGGCGATGCCGGACTCGAAGGCGCTGGCGACGATGACGAGGAGGTTGCCGACGCCGGACTGCGCGCGCGGCGCGGGACCGGGATTGAGGATCAGCGAATCGAGGCCGGGGAGCGTTTCGGGATTCGCGGCGGCGGCGCCGCCGATGAAGGTGACGGAAGCGTCGAGGCGCGGCCAGAGGGTGAGCGTGCCGGCGGCGGCGTTGTAGGCGATGGGGCGGAGTTCAAGGGCCATGAGGCGCTGACCGCGGACGGTGCCGAGTTCTTCGACGACGGCGCGCGCGGCGGGGAGATCGGCGTCGAGGGCGTAGGCAACGGCGTCGAGGGCGAAGGGCGCAGCCTCGCGGGCGCCGGGGAGTTTTTCGATCGGCGGCTGGACGGGGAGAAGCCGCGCGGGCAGTCCGAGCGCGGCGAGGTCGATCGTCATGGGCGCTGGTTCGACGCATGTGACGGCGACGTCGGCGCCGGGCGGGACGAGGAAGAGTTTGCGCAGGACGGGGATGGCGGGCGCGCCGAAGTCGCCGGTGACGGCCGAGTCGGGCCAGGAAAGTTGCGCGAAGCGGCCAACTTTGGTGTCGCGGGTATCGACGATGAGGCCGGGCAGCGCGAGGGAGACTTCGAGGCCGTCGGCACGGAGGTTGCGCACGTCGAGGGCGGGATCGCGCGGGTCGGCAAGCGGTTGAACGGCGGGAACGGCAGCCTGCGAGGCGTCAAGCCAGATGCGGTCGGGCGGCTGGGCGCTTGCGGCGGACAACAGCAGGCCGGTCAACACACCGACGAGCGCAGGACGGAAGCGTGGGGAGTACATGGGGGGCTCCTTGAGGTAAGAGGACGATGTACGTGGAGGTTCGGGTTGGGCGTTTCGTTGCGGTGGGCGACGGCGAGCGTGCGCGCATTAGGCGCGGTTCGGGCGCTCTGGTGAACGATCGCGGGTGCGCCGCGGGGCGCATCAGGTGAGGGGTGAGCGGCCGACGTGTCGGGCGAGGCGGCGCAGCGAACATGGTCGTTCCTGCACACAAGCCCCACCGGCCTGTTCGCGGGCGATTGTACCGCGCGGCGGCGTGCGATCAATACCCCTTTGGTGCGATCGACGTGCCTACCGGGCGAGGTCGAAGGAGGCGGCGGTTTTTGCGCCGTCGGGGCGTTCGATCTCGACCCAGAGGCGGCTGCCTTCGGGGAGGGGGTCGGGGACCTCGGCGTGGGTGTGCCAGTGGTTGGGTTGCGCGGGGTCCTCGATGTCGGCGCGGGCCTTGACGGAGCCCTTCGCGTCCTCGGTGCCGATCCACAAGCGGACGGCGCTGACGGTGGCGGGTTGGCCGTCGGCGGTCGTCAGCCAGACGTCGATGGGGGCGTCGCCGGCGGGTTTGATTTCGCCGGCATCGCGCGAGGCGCGGACGGTGAGGTCGCCGACGGTGGCCTGGCCGAGAGCGATGGGATCGCGGTGATGGCCGGCGGCGGGCGGCGCCGTCGGCGCGGTTGATGTCGGGGCAGGAGCGTCGTGATTGTGCGCGGGTGCGGGAGGCGCAGTCGGTTTTCGTTCGCAGGCGAGGGCAGCCGTTGCACACACCAGGATTGCGACAAATGTCAGGCGCAGCATGTTCAATCTCCATTTGCTGATGAGGGTGTCTTGACAAATCCGAAGCGTGCGGCGAGCCGGGCGAACATCGCCGGCCGCGCCGTGTGCGAGTGCGGATCGCGGGCGCCGAAGGCGAGGCTGTAACCGGCGGGGACGACGATGACGTTGAGGAGGGTGGACGAAATGAGCCCGCCGAGGACGACGATGGCGAGGGGGGCGAGGAGTTCGCTGCCGGGCCGTCCGGCGGCGAGGGCGAGGGGGACGAGTCCGAGGGCGGCGCAAAGCGAGGTCATGAGGATGGGGACGAGGCGCTGCATCGATCCCTAGACGATCGCTTCGTGGAGCGGGTTGGCGTCGTGCTGCATGATGTGCTGGTAGTGGTTGA
>CAZNDQ010000033.1:0-16076 GCA_964571825.1 uncultured Planctomycetales bacterium
GCCGTCGCACCTCGCGCCCCACCTCGCAACCCAGCGCTCGGTCGGACATCAGATGATCAGCGCCGCGTGGATGGTCCCCGTGCTGTTGCTGGCCGCGGCCGGTGTGTGGCGACGCCGCCGATCCGGCTGGACCCTCGCCGCGCTCCTGCTCCCGGTCGTCACGTTCACCCTCCTGCACATGGTGTTCGTCGGCAGCATCCGCTACCGCATGCCGCTCCTGCCCTTCGTCGAAGTGCTCGCCGCCTGCGGCCTCCTCCGGTCGGCGCGAATTCCGGCCGCACTGCCGTCGAGCCATCCTTCCGGGGAATCGCCTGATGTCGCCGGCGACTGACCGTTTCGACCGCCTGACCACGCTTGCATCCGCGGGCCGCGCGCGCATCGGCCGCGCGCGCCGCATCGCCGGCATCCTCGTGCTCGCCGCGCTCGGCCTGACCATCTTCGGCTACCAGCGCGTCGTCGTGCCCGACCGCCTGCTGCCCCTCGTCCGCGATCATCTCACCGATCTCACCTGCGGCGACGTCGAAATCGGCCGCGCCGAGTTCCGCCTCTTCCGCGGCATCTACCTCACCGACGTACGCATCCTCCTGCCGCCGTCCAGCGAATTCGTCTCCGCCTCCGCCATCCCGCGCGACCGCGAAATCTTCCGCGCCACACAGGTCCACCTGCGCCACGATCCCCTGCGGTTGCTCCTTGGCCGGGTCCGTGTGCGCGAACTCACCGCCACCGGCGGCGAGTTCACCATCGTCCGCCGCGTCTCCGACGGCCGCTACAACTGGTTCGACCTCTGCACGCGGCAGGACATGTCCGGATCGATCGCCGACCTCCCGACAGTCCGCCTGAACAACGTCAGCATGACGCTGCGCAACCTCTTTGACGGTCGCTACCGCGATCTTGACCGTATCGAGCTGAGCCTCGTCGCCGAGCCCGATCACCGCGAGCGCGACGGAATCGTCGTCCGCTGGCGCCAGCGCGGGTTCGAACGCAAGGACGGCGTGCTGGCGCTGAACCTGCGCCGCGGCAGCGTTGAGGCCCAGAGCGGCGGCCTGCCGACGATGAATATCGAGGCCATGCTTGCCGCCATGCCGGGCAACGTGCAGGAACTGGCGCGCTGGCTGACGCTGCTCGACGTGCGCGGCCGCCTCGGCGTCGAAGCGCTCAGCTTCGATCCCGACCGCCCCGGCCGCGCCACCATCCAGCTCAACGACCTCGCCATGTCCATCCCCCTCGACGAGCAGGAGCGCCGCCGCGCGCCCGCCGCGCGACTGCTCCGCCTCTACAACGTCAGCGGCCGCATCCACTGGTCCGGCGACGAGATCGAAACCGACCTGCTCGGCGAACTCAATGGGCAGGCCTGCTCGCTCTACGGGACGCTCTGCCGCGTCGAGGGCGAGGCCCTCACCTGGGACTCCGTCGGCCTCGACCTCGCTCTCGGCGTCGAGCGCTTTCGTTTGCCCAAACTCACCGAGAACCCCGCCGACGCCTCCTCAGCCTTCATTCGCCGCTTTCCGCCCCTGCTGTTCTTCTACGAGTTGTACGACCCCCACGGCGAGTTCCAGGTCGAACTCGATCTGACGCGCGACCCGCGCGCCGAGCAGGACGTCCGCCTGCGCCGGGCGCGCATCGTCGCCCTCGGCGCCGACGCCCGCTACCACGGCTTCCCCGTCCGCGTCCGCGACCTCGAGGGCGAACTCGAGTACACCGATGAGGGGATCACCGTGCGCGGACTCCGCGGCCGCTACGGCGAAGCGGGCACCGTTCTCGTCGACGGCACGGCGCGCGGCTTCACCGCCATGACCGGCGTCGACCTGCACATTCGCGGCGAGAACCTGCCCCTCGACGACGAAATGTATGCCGCGCTGCACGAGGATGAACAGCGGACGTGGCGGATGTTCGCACCTGAGGGCAACATCAACCTCAACCTCTCGCTCTCCCGCCCCCATAGCGACACCGGCCGCGGCTTCCCCTGGAACAACCACGTGACGATCGAGTTCCTCGGCGTCGACGCCCGCTTCGCCCAGTTGCCCTACCCGCTCTCCGACGTCCGCGGCATTGTGCGCATCGATCCCGAAGGGCTGACGATTGAATCGCTCGAAGGTCGACACGGACGATCCGTCGTCCGCGCGACCGGAACGTCGCTCCCGCGCGACGGCGCCAGTGACGTCGTTGACGTGCAGCTCGCCGCGCAGGACCTCGAGATCGACGCTGAGTTGATCGCGGCGCTGCCCGAAGACGCACGCGAGGCGGTCGAGGTGTTCGGCCTCAGCGGGCGGCTCAGTCTCGAGGGACGCATTTTCACCGACGCGCAGACGGACGAATTGGCCTTTGATCTGGCGGGCACGCTGGCCGACGCTGCGGCACGCCACCGGCGATTTCCCGTCCCCGTCGAACAGATCAACGGCGGTATCCGCCTCCGCCCCGGCAGCGTCGAGCTGCACGACTGGCGCGGGCTGCACGGCCGCGCACCCGTCCGCGCCTCCGGCACGATCTACCTGCCTGATGCCGGCGGCGAGCCGCGCGCACAGCTCGCCCTGAGCTGCGACGCCGTGGCCCTGACCGACGACCTCCGTGACTCCCTCCCGCCCGACTTCGCCCACACCTGGCAGCAGATCGGCGCCGAGGGCTCCGTGCGCGTCGAACTCGACTACCAGGACCACGCCGCCGTCAGCGACGCCGCGCCCGCCTATCGCCTCACCATCGAGCCGCTCGATCTGCGCGTTCGCCCGTCCGCCTTCCCCTGGACCTTCGAGGACGTGACCGGCCGGCTGAGCGTCACGCCGCAGCGCATCGATGCGGTCGATCTCCGCGCTCGCCACGGCTCAGCGCGGGTGCGGCTCGACGGCTCCATCGACCGCGGCACTGGCGAGGCGGTACTGGCACTCGAAGCGCTGAGCGTTGACCTCGACGAGGATCTGCGCCAGGCTGTGCCGTGGCGCGTCCGGCGCCAGTGGAACGTGCTCGAGCCCGCCGGGCGCATTGATCTGCGACTGCCGGAGCTGACTCGTCGACGCGGGACGGACGGTACCTGGGGCTGGTCCTTTCGCGGCGAGGCGGCGCTGGCCGATGTGACGCTGGACGTGGGCGCCAAGCTCCGCGGCGCCACCGGCCTCATGCGCGGGCACGGCACGCTCAGCGGGCAGGAAATGGCACTCAGCGGCGACGCCGACGTGCAGCTCGCGCGCTGCCACGTCAATCAATACGCACTCAGCGACGCGCGGTTTCGCCTCTTGCGCACCGCTTCGCCCCCGCGCCTGGTCGTCAGCGATCTGGTCGGCGCCATGTGCGGCGGCCGGCTCTTCGGCCGCGCCGAGGTGCAGGACGATGACGAAGGCGGACGGTATGACTTCTCCGTCTTCGTCGAGGGCGCAAATCTCGGTCCCCTTCTCGCCCGTCGCGACGGCGCCCCCTCGCCCACCGACGCCCTGCAGGGCACCGTCGAGGGCAGCCTCTACTACTCCGGCCTGTTCGACCGCCCCGAACGAAGCCGCGGCGGCGGCGAGGTGCGCGTGCAGGGCGGCGCCATGTTTCGCGTGCCCCTCATGCTCCAGTTGCCCCCGGCGCTCGCGCCCCTGCCCGCGCCCGGTCCCCAGCAGGATGCCTTCGCCCGCTTCTTCGTCACCGGCGGCGAACTCATCCTCGAAAGCATGCAGGTCCGCGACCGCAACCTGCTCCTCAGCGGCGGGGGAAAGATGAACCTCGCCAACCGCAACCTCGACCTCGTCCTCGTCGCCGGCGCGCCAACCCCGGGCGAAGCCGATACGCCGATCACCGTCATGCAGGAGTTTCTCGAAGGCGCCGCGCGCGAACTCGTCGAGGTGCGCATCATCGGCACTCTGGCCGAGCCGCAGATCGAGGCCCGCCCCCTCCGTGGCATCGATCAGGCCATCCGCGTGCTCAGCGGCGCCGACGAACGCGGACGATAGTCGTCGAAATGGGATCGCCTCATCGCGGCGTTCAAGGCGGGGTCACTCGGAAAAGAGCTTCTGCTGCCCGTTCGTGTCTTCCTGCTGCCGCTGCTTCAGCCCGTTCACCTCGTGCACGAAGTCGTCCAGCTCCTGAAACTCGTGATACACGCTGGCGAACCGCACGTACGCCACGTTGTCCAGCTTGCGCAGCCGCTGCGAGACGCACTCGCCGATCGCCTGCGCCGGAATCTCGCGGTCAAACTGCGAGAAGAGCTGCTCCTCAACCTCGACCACCAGCCGGTTGAGCTGCTCCGCCGAGACTGGCCGCTTGTAACAGGCGCGCTCCAGTCCCGTCAGGATCTTCCGCCGGTCGAACGGCACGCGCGAGCCGTCTTTCTTGCACACGAACATTCGCGGCTCGTCGTCCACGCGCTCCTTCGTCGTGTAGCGCTTGCCGCAGGCTGTGCACTCGCGCCGCCGCCGGATCGCCACGCCGCCCTCAGTGAGCCGCGAGTCGATCACCTTGTCGCTGTTCAACTGACTGCAGAACGGACACTGCATCGATCGCGCTACCTGTTACTGCGGCCGATGTGAAGCCCGCGCCCGCGCGAGCCGCTCGGCGTTTGCCCGTCGTCCGCCAAGCCGCTACATTTGACGCCGCTGCACCAATCCCTGGGCCCGGATGCCGGACGACCTACCATCGAGGGTATCTGCCGCCGGTCGCAGGTCAAGAGAACGTGTCCGATTCGCGGGCGGCGGCAGCATCGAGAACCACCAATGGCCGACTTGCTGGTCGAAAAAGAGATCAACGGCCTTCGCCTCGTCGGCTGCTCCCTCGCCGGCGAGGAAACCTGTATTGCCTTGCCCGAGTTGAACTTATGCTTTGACGTCGGCCGCGCGCCCCGCGAGATCATCTCCATCGACACCGTGCTCCTCTCCCACGGACACATGGATCACGCCGCCGGTGTCGCCTATTACTTTTCCCAGCGCTGCTTTGTCGGCAACGCCCCCGGCACCGTCGTCGCCCCCGAGCCCCTCGTCCAGCCCCTCTCGCGCCTCATGGCCGTCTGGGCCGCCATCGAGGGCCATCCTTCCGAGCACCGTCTCGTCGGCCTCGCCCCCGGCGCCGAACATCCCCTGCGCCGCGGACTCAAGGTTCAGGCGTTCGCCGTCAGCCACGGCGGACCCTGCCTCGGCTTCGCCGTCATTGAGACGCGCCACAAGTTAAAGCCCGAATTCGTCGGCTACACCGGCCCGCAGCTTGTCGAGGCCAAGAAGCAGGGCCGCCAGATCGAGTACGAGCTGGAGATCCCACTCGTCACCTATTGCGGCGATACCCAGGCCGGGCCCTTCCTCGACCTCGACGTCGTCCGCAACGCGCGCGTGCTGCTCCTCGAGTGCACCTTCTTCGACCGCGACCACGTCGAACGCGCCCGCGCCGGCCGGCACATGCACGTCTTCGACCTGCCCGCCGTCATGGAGCGCCTGCGCAATCCCCACATCGTCCTCACCCACGTCACGCGCCGCACCGGTATGGGCGAGGCCAAGAAGATCCTCCGCCGCGTCCTCCGCCCCGAGGACCACGAGCGGACGACCTTTCTCATGGACCGCCCCCGCGCCCACTCGCGCACCCCGGCCCCGACCGATCCGCCCCGCACCGGCGAACCGGCGCTCAGCCGGCAGCGCAACCCTGCGCAATGATCGGCTGCGGGCCCGCTGCGCCAATCGACGTCCGCGGCGTCATGGCAGGCACAGCAGCGGCAGGAAGATGACCAGCACGACCGCCAGCACGATGAGAAACAGCACGGCCGCGCGCCCGCGGCGGCGCGACCGGTCATGCCGGTCGATTTCGCCGGCGAGGTGGTTCCAGGCGGGTTGCAGTTCCTCGAGCGTCTCCCGGCGCGTCAGCACGCCGTCGAGGACGTGCGCGAGCAGGATGAGATACCGCCGCATCAGTGGCACGGACTTGCGAAAGAGCGACGCCTCCTCGATCAGGGCCGCCAGCGTGACGCGCCCGCGATCGTATTCGACGATCACCTGCTGCGGCAGGTCGCGCAACCGCCGCGCACGGCCTGCCTTCTTCTTGCCGCGGCGATAGGTCGCCATGCTGTCGCTGCTGGCCGGATCGTCGGCAAAGCCCAGCGCGCACAGCGTATCAGTTGCCGCGCCCAGCGCCCCGGCCGCGTCGAGCGTCGTGACAAATGTGTGTTCGACGATCATCGTGCAATCCTCAACAGGACGCGGCGCGCCCTCAAGAACAGTCTGCGCTTACTCCGACCCGCCATCCGAGAGAAAGTAAAGCAGAACGAAAATCAGATTGTGCGTGAAGTGCAGGATCATACACGGGTACAGGGACTTTGACTTGGATCGAACGACGCCGAGAACCAGACCGAGGAACAGCAGATAGGGAAAGTCCGTCGGATCGAGGTGCAGGACCATGAACATCAGCGCAGTCACCAGGATCACCTCGCGCTCATGCAACACGGAACGCAGCGCCCCGAATATGATCCCGCGAAAAGCGAGTTCTTCGAAGACCCCGGCGCAGACGGCAATGATCAGCACGACAAATCGCCAGTCGAAGCCGGCGTCCAGCAGCGGCGCGATGATGTCCGGTTCCTCGGCAAAGTCGGTCAGATACTCGATGGGAAGCGAGAGCAGCATCGCAATCGGTACGGTGAAACAGCCCATCCCGACGGCCGCGAAAGACCAGAGAATGGGAAACGGCGCGCCCAGCGCGTCGCGGATCCGCGACCACGAGCCGATCATCCACCCGCCGATGACCAGCGCGTCAATGAGAGTGGCGGCGATCATGCCCAGGGCGACGCCGACCTGATAGTCGTCGGTCGCGACAAGCGCGGCAACAAACACGCCGACATTGATGAAGAGAATGATCAGATAAAGCCAGATCGCCGAGGCGAGGCCGCGGCCGCGCGCCATGGGCGTGCCGCCGGCCGCTGTACGGTGCAGCGCGTGCGCTGCGCAGTTCGCGCAGTGCGATACGTCGTGCGGCCACGCCCGCCCGCACACGGGGCAAAAGCGGCGCGGCGCGGAATCAGCCGCTGCTTGCCTGGCCGATTCGCCGTCGCCCGACGCTTGTACGCCCGCGCCCACGATCATCCGCCCGGAAGAGGCCCCGGGCCCGTCGTCCGGCCGAAAATCTCGTTCCTCATTCACGCGGCGTTCCCGAGTGGGGGGGGCGTAGTCTCGGCCATCATTAGACGCGCCAGCGCCCGGTGCCGCGCGCCGGCCGCGATTGCCTTGGCCAGATAGGCGATGAAGATCCCGACAATCAGGATGACAAAGCCGACTCCGCAAACAAATCCGACGATCCTCCAGCCCAAACTCTCAGGCCCCTCATCCGTCACGGCGCTGGAAATGTTGCCGATGGTGCTGAGGACGCCCAACAGTCCGAACGTCGAGATCATCACCAATCCCGCAATCGACGCGGGGAACGGATTCCTTCGTGCCCACAGCGCAAGCACGATGAACAACAGCAGAACAGCCGCCGCCGCTACGCTGATTGTGGCAATCGGCGCCTCAGGTTGCTCCGCTTCGCGCGTAGACTCATAGCTTATCACACCAAGCAGCAGCATGATCACGCCGATCAGGTGCAGCACCGCGTACGCCATCAGCACGCCCGACCCGCGCCGCGCCAGCAGAAACAGTTCATGTACCTGCAATGTTCGCCCCGGCCGCGTCGCGGCGTACTCCTTCGCTGGGATAATGCGCGGCGCGGCGGCCTCGTCGCCCGGCAGCGCCAACCCGCAGTGCATGCAAAACGTGTGGCCGCTTTCGCTGGGTGCCTGACAATGCGGGCAATTCATCGCCACACCTCTCCACCGACACCACACCGCCAACCGGCCGGTTCCCACCAGCCTGTTATGTGAATGATACAGGGTCGCGTTTCAGAAACAAAGCGAGATATGGGGGGCATGGGCGAAGGTGGCGGGGGATGCCTGCGGCGCTCAGCATTTGGCCGCGAACGCTGAGCGCGCGCCAATTCTCCTTGTGCAGGAGACGATTATTCGCCTCGGCGAAAACGCCGCCAGATGGCCGGAATACGCCGCATGGCGCGTGTCTCCCCTCGGCTCTTTGACATTCCTATATCTGTCTTCCCCGACCGCCCGACGACCGGGCCGGGAGGCGCTCGCGCCCGGAGCGCACGGCGCGCAACCAGCGTCTGGGCAGGGTCTTACGGCAAAAACCGCCGCTCGGCAGGCGCAACTCTCCTCGCGCCGCGCGCGCGCGCAAATTCTGCTTTCCCGCTTGCGTAGCACGAACACAAGTGTTCATGCCACCAAGCGCCGCGCACGAACAAGAGGGGCCGTACATCGGCCACTCATCCCATCGACTCATTCGCGCGCCGCCCATTCGGCCTGACGTGCCCGCTCACATCCCCCGCAGGTGCCGCGTGATGCCCTCCGCCACCGCCGCCGCCAGACGCTGCTGGTACTCCGCCCGCGCCAGGTTGTGCGCCTCGTAGTGGTTCGTCAGGAACCCGCACTCGATCAGCACCGCCGGACGCGAATGACCCACCAGCACCTTGAACCCCGCGCGCCGCACCCCGCGCGACTCGATCCCCGCCTGCACCAGCGCCGCGTTGATCGTCTCCCCCGCCAGCATGCTCGACACCGACGCATTCCGCGCGATGTACACCGTCGCCCCCCGCGCTCCATCGCGCTGCGCCGAGTCCGCATGGATCGAGACGAACAGGTCCGCCCGGCTCCGCTCCGCGATCCCCGCCCGTTCCTCCAGCTCAAGGAACCGATCATCGTCGCGCGTCGTGATCACGTTCGCCCCGCGCTCCCGCAGCATCTGCACCAGCCGCCGCGAAATCTGCAGGTTCACTTCCTTCTCCACCCGCGGACCCACGCCGCGCGCGCCCTGGTCCTTGCCCCCGTGCCCCGCGTCGATCACCAGAGTCTGGCCGCGCAGCGGCGCCGGCTGCGGCGGCATCGGCGGACGCCGGGCCTCCACGCGGCGCGCGGCCGGCCGCGGCGCCAGACGCGGCGGCGCCGCCGGCCCGGTCGGCTCCTTCTTCTGCGGCGTCTCGCATCCCCCGACGAACAACATCATCAACAGAACCGGTATCGTGCGGTGATGGCGGCCTGAATGCATTGAGTTTCCTTTCCCCCGACGTGCGGAGTTGCCGACCGCCGCGCCCGACCCCGCCTTCACATCCCGCCGACCCGGGTCGCGGCGTCCGTCCGGCCATCGTTGCATTCTTCATCGACGATCAGGCCCCGTTCGCGCCACCCCAACGTCGCCCCGCTGCCGGAAAACGCCCCCGGTCCTTCGCCCGGTTGTGCCCGCTTCGCCGGGCATTACCATGCCGGCTCGGGCGGACGGGCGGTGCGGGCGCAGCGCGGGCGCGTGGCACCGGCCGCTGCTCCCGGTCAGGAGCCGTTTCGTGCACCCAGCGCCGCCATCCGATCGCTCCTGGAAGCGCGTCATCTCCTGGAGCCTCTACGACTGGGCCAACAGCGCCTTCGCCACCACCGTCATGGCCGGGCTCTTTCCCATCTTCTTCAAGTCCTACTGGCACAACGAGGGCGTGTCCGACTCCGTCGCCACCGCCCGGCTCGGCTATGCCAACTCCGTTGCCGGGCTGATCGTCGTCGTCATGGCACCCGTCCTCGGCGCCATCGCCGATCAGAGCGGCGCGCGCAAACGCTTCCTCTGCTTCTTCGCCATGCTCGGCGCGCTGATGACCGCCGGTCTGTTCGCCGTCCCCTCCGGCGGATGGATCTTCGCCGGTGCGCTCTACACGCTCGGCATCATCGGCTTCTCCGGCGGCAACGTCTTCTATGACGCACTGCTGCCCAGCGTCGCCGGCGAACGCCGCCTCGACTTCGTCTCCGCGCTCGGCTACGCCCTCGGCTACCTCGGCGGCGGGCTCCTCTTCGCCCTCAACGTCTGGATGGTCACCGCGCCGCACACGTTCGGCCTCCCCGATCAGGACACCGCCGTCCGCGTCTCCTTCGTCTGCGTCGGCGTCTGGTGGGCCGCCTTTTCGCTGCCCGTCCTCCTCGTCGTCCCCGAGCCACTGGGCCAGCGCCGCACCGTCAACCTCCGCATGGTCCGCGCCGGCTTCGCCCAACTCGCCGAGACATTCCGCCACGTTCGTCAGCTCCGCGTGGCCGCGATCTTTCTCCTGGCCTATTGGCTCTACATCGACGGCGTCGACACCATCATTCGCATGGCCGTCTCCTACGGCGTCTCGCTCGGCTTCCCCTCCGACAGCCTCATCAAGGCCCTGCTCATCACCCAGCTCGTCGGCTTCCCGGCGGCGGTGCTATACGGCAAGTTCGGCGAGCGCATCGGACCCAAGAACGGCATTCTCACCGGCATCGCGGTATACATCGGCGTGACCATCTACGCCGTGTTCCTCGACAGCGAGCGCGAGTTCTACGTGCTGGCGGTGGTGATCGGGCTGGTACAGGGCGGCGTGCAGTCGCTCAGCCGTTCACTCTTCGCGCGGCTCGTCCCGGCCGACAAGACCGCCGAGTTCTTCGGCTTCTACAACATGCTCGGCAAGTTCGCTGCGGTGATCGGCCCGGCCCTGGTCGGCTGGGTCGGAGAAAAAACCGATGACCCGCGCCTCGGGATTCTCTCGATCCTTCTGCTGTTCGTCAGCGGGGGGGCGCTGCTGTGCTTCGTCCGGACTCAGCGCGGAAAGGACCTCGCGGCCGGCTGGTAGCGGCCGGGTACCCGGCGCTCATTCGACGACGGCGAACGAACCGTCCTCGTCCGGCATGTACCGCAGAATCGCGTAGTCCTCGTTCCACGGCGGCTTGGGCTTCTGATCTTCCAGCCGGTCGATCGACGCCCGCGTCAGCCGGATATTGTCCACCAGATCCCGCTGCCGCAGTTCCAGACGCGTCAGCTCCGCCTCCAGCGCGCCGTAGTTGCGCCCGATGCGCTGATAGTCGCGCAGGCTCATGCGAATCTGGTTGATGCGGCGGCGGTTGGTGTTCACCTCGAACGTGAACTCCTGAAGCTGGAAGACGTGGTTCTGGATCAGCCGCTCCAGCTCCATGATCCGGTCATCGATGTCGCGCTTCTGCTGGATCGTGATCTTCGTCGCGCCCCAGCGGGCCATCCCCTCGGCCGCGAGCTGCGCGTCCAGCCGCGCCTCCAACTCCCTGTACGTCTCCAGCGCCATCCGCAGCTCGGCCGTCAGCTTCTTCGTGTCGTCCACGTCGCGCGACAGCTCGTAGATGGCCTTCCCGAGGTTGTTCAGATACGTCTCTTCGCTCCCCAGCCGCCGGATCGCGTCCACAAACGCCAGCACCGCGCGCGGGTGCTGGTTCATCACCGCCGAGGCCGCTCCCCAATTCAGGTACGCCGGGCCGAACCGGGGCTGTATCATGGTTTCGCGTTTGAAGTACTCGGCCGCCTGCTTGAAGTTCCCCTCGTTGTAAAACACCAGCCCCAGGCCGAAGTTCGCCAGCGGCCGCTTGTTGTTCGCCTTCAGCACGGTTCTGAACGCGCGCTTGGCCTCCTTCAGATCGCCAAAACGCAGCGCCTCACGCCCGTCGTCCATCAACTGGTCGATGTCGATAACAGCGTCTGCGGCCGGCGCGTCGTCAGGCGTCGGCGCATCGCCCGCCGCGATCGCCGGCGACAGCAGGAGGCAGATGAGGATGCTCAGGCAAAATCGAAGTGGCATATCGGCTCGATTGCTGCGATGGGTTCGACGTCGGCAGCGCCCGATGCGCTTCCACTGTGCATTCTCAAGTTTTACGAGGGGGGATGTCAAGGGAGCGCAAGCGTGAAATCGAAATCGGTGGCTGAATCTGCTCACGGTTCGGGGCTCGTGGCAACGGCCGCGGCCGAAGGCGCGGTGGATGGGGGATTCTCCGCGAGCCATTTCTGCCAGCGCTCGACGTCAAAGCCGTAATTCTCGCCGGTGATGCGAATCAGCGCCTCTTGCGCCTCGGTCCGGTAGAGACTCATCTCCGTGTCCTGATGAGGTGGACAATCACCACTGCGTCGCAATGCAGTGCTCGATGCTAGGAGTCTGGCGCGGTAAATGGGCACCTTTCCTGATCGGGGTGTCGAGACGGAAACCCAATCATCACGAATCGGATTCCGAAAGCTGCTGATGTCCTTCGCGCGCTCACGGTAGACGGGTTCACCCTCGCCGAACGGGTCTGGAACAAGGGCGGAATCCTTGAATGCTCGCTCGTGGAGAATGCGTTCCATCCGTGGACTGCGCCGCGGCCGGGGTGTCAGCGGTACGCGACCGCGCTTACGCATATCCAGTGCGGCGATCAGATCAGGCACCGCCTCGCGCGCGTCCACCAGCCCCAGGGCCACAGCCGCGTTGCGGATAATCTGTTCGTCGTCGGATTTCAGCGCGCGGCGGAGATTCTCGACGACCTCGCTGTCCTTGCGTTCGTGCAGCACCGCCGCGGCCGCGCGCCGCACACCCTCAACCTCGTCGATCAATAACAGCGAGGTGAGGATCAGCGTTGCGTCCCGCGTGTCGTGCCGGGACAGCGCTTCAACCAGCACCTCCCGCGCGGCCGGCTTCCCTTCGATCAGCACCTTGGCCAGCGGAACGACCGCCGCCGGGTCATCGATGGCCAGGATCTGCTGTCGCCCGTCGGCGATCCGCTGCTCGATGTCCGAGCCCTTGTCCCGGTCGAAGTGCTTCGCCCGGATCGCCCGAATCCGCCCATACAATGTGGCCTGTGCGCCCGGCTCCGCGGCGGCTTCAACTCCCTCGCGCTTGCGGATTTCGCCCCGCGCAACGACAAACAGTCCCTGGTCAGTGTCCAGATGCACCAGCCTGCCGGCTTCCAGCAGCGTCCGCCCGTCCAGTTGCGATCCGTCTTGGAGCGTGATGCGGTCAGCGCGCGCCGCCTCCCCTGCAAATAACGCCAGCGAAAGCGCCGACGCCACCCAATGCGCGCCCGGTTGGATTACACGCATCGAAAACACCCCCGCTTCGTGGCGAGTGCCACACGCTGCCGTCACGGCAGCGGCTTGAACGCAAGCTCCTTCTCGAGCAGCACCTGCTCCCTCGGCGCATAAGCGGCCTGATTCTGCGCGAGCCACGTCCGCCATTTCTCCACGTCGAACCCGTAGTTGCGTCCCGTGAGCTGGCGCAGCGCCTCGGCCGCCTCGCCGCGATAGACCCCGATTTCCCTTGGCACCGAACCGGTGCCCCTGCTGCGCGGCCGTCAGCCGCCCTTGCCCGGAATTCGCCAGGGCAGCACGACGCTGTCCATCAGGTCGTTCGCCTCCAGCACGCGATTGATCTCGCGGCTGGCCGGCGTCGACGCCCCCCAGACACTGTGGCGCACGCGGATCTTCTTGCCCGTATCGAGCACCTCGATCAGGTCGGGCACAGCCTCGCGCGCCAGAACCAGCCCGGCCGCTTCCGCCGCGTTCCGGATCCGACGGTCGTCCTGAGACTTGAGGCCGAGCCGGAGGTTGTGGCTCACCTCTCCGTTCATCCGCGCTCGCAGCCACCCGGCCGCCGAGCGCCGAATCTGCTCCTCCGCATCGGTCAGCGCGATCGAGGTGAGCAGCAGCGTCGCCTCCCGGTCGCCAAACCGCGCCAGCGTCTCCGTCAACACGTCGCGCGCCGGCACCTTGCCCTCGATCAGCACTTTCGTCAGCGGAACAATCCCGTCCGCATCTTCGAACGGGTAGAATATCTGGAAGATCTGCGTCCGCCCCTCTTCAAAGTCCGACGCCTTGCCGCGGTCGAAATACCGGCTGCGAATCGTGCGCAGACGGCTGTAAAGAGCAGCGTGCGTAGGGTTCGGCGGGGTTCGCTCCTTGATCTCGCGCTTCTTGAGCTGCGCCCGCGTGATGATGTACAGCCCGTCGTCGGTATCGAGATGCAGCAGGCCGTTGGCTTCGAGCAGGATCCGCCCCTCCAACTCCTCGCCGCTCCTCAGGATGAAGCGGTCGGCGCGGGCGGACGGAGCGAGTGCAAGCGATATGACCGCCGCGAGCGCCAGCGCGGCGAATTCGTTCCGGCTCCAAGTGCGTTGCGGCATTATCCTGTCCTCTCGGCGATAATGCTTCACACCTGTAAACCATTGTACTCAAACTTGGGAATTCGTCCAGAAAAAATGACAGATTGCCAACAAATCGTTGCCGTTGCTGATCTTATGGGCCGTCATGCATTCGGCCGGGATGAGTGCCCACGGTCACGTCGCGCGCCCGAAACGCCGTTGCAGACTTCCCGCCAGAACATCCCACGCGCGCGTCATGTCGTCCCGCGTCAGTCCCAGCGCCCGCTTGATCTGGTAATCGCGCTCAATCCACGAAGGATGTCGCCCGAACGAGAACGCCCGCAGGCCGAGTTGCCGCACGAAAAACACCGGAGTGATCGGGATCGGAAAATCAGAACCGTGCACGAGCTTGCGCAGGACCTCCGGCCGTCGCAGCAGTCGCTTCAGATAGCGCGCCCGTGTGAAGAACGCCAGCGCCGACGTGTCGCTGTACAGCGGGGCGTCGGCAAACTCCCCCAGCAGCGCTTCCATCAGCGGCTCGAAGTAGTTGAGCGGCGCCAGCGGCCAGCTCGACGCCGTCGCAAAGTGCGCCACGATCACCGTCGGCATCGTGCCGTCCGCGCGCAGCACCCGCAGCGTCTGCAGGAGCGGACGCGGATCGGCAAACTCCGGGTGCATTTCAGTCAGCGCCTTTTCCCCGCCATAGTGGATGAGCAGCGGCACGTGCAACTCCGCCGCGCGGCGCAGGAACGCCACCGTCCGCGGGTCGCGCGCGTCGATGTTCATCACGATCGGCAGCCACTTGATCAGCACCGCGCCGGCCGCCGCCACCTCGTCCAGCAGTTGCACGGCGCTGCGCCCCTCGTGCGTGCGGTAGGGATGGATCGACGCGCCGAAAAGGTACTCGTCCGGATGGTCGCGGACGAGCGCGTGCACGAGCGTGTTCGAGGTGTAGACCTCACTGGCCAGTTGCCGGCGATGAGTGGCGGGCGGCAGGGCCCGCCCGTCCGCGTCGTAGTATTCATCGAACGCCAGCAGGACGATGCGGTCGACGCTCTCCGCCTGCTGTGCCTGCCGCAGCGTCACGTGCAGCACCGATTCGTCGAACGCCTCGCTCGGCGGCGCATGGGGGACGCCGAGCATACGGCGGAGGAGCGGCGCGGTTGGGCGGCGCAGCATCCGCGGCGACATGTAGCTCTCATAGCCCGGCTGCCCGTCGGCCGCCTGGGCGCCGTCGCGCTCAAACGAAAAGCGAGGCTGTAGCGTGGCTCGCCGCGCGCTGAGGCAGATGTGGCAATGCACGTCGACGACGAGCGGGCGATCGAGCAGGCTAACGTCGACGACGTTTTCCACCGCCGCGTCCCCTCGTCTGCTTCGTGGCCGGACTGCGCCCCTGGCTGCGACGCCCGCGCAGTCCCTTTCCGGATGCGGACCGTTGCGGTTCGCGCTCCACGTTGCTCCGCCGCATCCGCGGCGCCGACTGATGCTCCACCAGCACCAGGTCCAGCTTCCGCCGCGTCATGTCCACGCCGGCGATCTGCACGCGCACCCGGTCACCGATCGCGATCCGCCGACCGCTCCGCTCGCCGACGAGCGTCCGCCCGACCGCGTCGTACCGCCACCAGTCGTCGGGAAGGCTGTCCAAATGCACCAGTCCCTCCGCCAGGATCTTGTCGAGCTGCACGAACGCGCCGTACTGCAGCACCCCGCTCACCACGCCCGGCATCATCTCCCCCACCTTGCTCTCGAGGAACTGCAGCAGCTTGAGCGCTCGCAGTTCGCGTTCGGCGTCCTCGGCCCGGCGCTCGGTGTGGCTGCAATGCGCGCCGAGTTCGACCAGCTCGTCGAACGTCGGCAGCCAGTCCGCCGGCTTGCCGCGCCGCAACTCCCCGCGCAGATGGTGGTCCAGCAGCCGGTGAATCGTCAGGTCGGGGTAGCGCCGGATCGGCGACGTGAAATGCGTGTAGTGCTCGCTCGCCAGTGCGTAATGTCCGACCATCTGCGGCGCGTACGTGGCCCGCTCCAGCGAGCGAAGGATGGCCATGTTCACCGTGTAGGATTCGGGCCGTCCCCTCACCCGTTCGAGGAGCGTCTGCAGCTCGAAGCGGTCCAGGTGCGGCGGCGCCGCCTGCCCGATGGCGCGAAGATAGCGAAGAAGGTGGTCGCCGGCGGCGGGTTCGGGCTCGGGGTGAATGCG